>JASLGB010000090.1 GCA_030150315.1 Dokdonella sp.
CGCCAGATGGTGCGCGTCACGACAGCGGACTGGAATGCCAGCCAGGGCCAGCTGCAGCGGTTTGAAAAAGACGCGCACGGCTGGCGTCCGGTCGGTGCCGCGTTTGCCATCGCCGTCGGCCGCAACGGCTCGGCCTGGGGGGTCGGCCTGCATGCCGCGCAAGCCGGCCCGCAGAAGCGCGAAGGCGACGGGCGCAGCCCGGCCGGCGTGTTCGCGCTCGGCAGCGCGTTCGGCTACGCCGATTCCCTCACCGAGGTCTGGCCGTATGCGCCGATGAGCGCCGACCACTGGTGCATCGACGTGGACGGCTCACCGCTCTACAACCGCATCGTCGACGCGCGCGAGGTCGGCGCCGCCGCAGTAGCCGGCTCCAGCGAACCGATGCGGCTGGACCTGCACGGCAACGGCGACCCGCGCTATCGGCTCGGGCTGGTGATCGAACACAACCCGCGCGGCGAACACGGCCGCGGCAGCTGCATCTTCGCGCATCTGTGGCGTACGCCGGGCGAGGCGACCGCGGGCTGCACGGCGATGGCCGATGCCGACATGGACGCACTGCTGGCCTGGCTGCAACCGGCGGCCAAACCCGTCTTCGTGCTGCTGCCGCAGGCCGAATACGACCTGCTGCGCGCCCGCTGGCAACTGCCGTGACACCGCATCGCTCCGTCTTCTCCACTCCTCACGGCACCCATCCATGTCCTCGACTGCGCGCATCCTGGCCGGCCTGATCGCCGGAGCCGCCACCGGCCTGCTTCTGGCCTGGTACGACCCCGCCCTCGGCGCGCGCGCCGCCGATATCGCGCAACCGGTCGGCCGGCTGTGGCTGAACGCGTTGCAGATGACCGTCGTGCCACTGGTGCTCGCACTGGTCATTGTCGGCATCGGTGCGGCCAGCGACGCCGCCGCCTCGGGCCGCACCGCACGCCGCGCTCTGGCCGTGTTCGCGGTACTGCTCAGTGCCGGGGCGGCGCTGATGGCTCTGCTCGCACCGCGGCTGCTGTCGCTGCTGCCGCGCGATGCCGAAACGGTCGACGCCTTGCGCGCGGCGATCGCGCCAAGCGGAGCGCCCGCCGTGCCTCCCGGCTTTGGCGAATGGCTGGCCGGGGTGGTGCCCGCCAATGCGATCGCGGCCGCGGCGCAAAGCGCGATGCTGCCGCTGGTCGTGTTCGCGCTGTTCTTCGGCTTCGCGCTGACGCGGATCGACGCCGCGCAGCGCGAGCGTCTGCTCGGGCTGTTCCAGGCGCTGGCGGACACCATGATCGTGATCGTGCGCTGGGTGCTGTGGGCCGCGCCGCTCGGCGTGTTCGCGCTGGTGCTTGCGGTCTGCGCGCGTTCCGGCCACGGCGTGATCGGCGCGCTCGGCGGCTACATCGCGATGCAATGCACCATGTACCTGCTCGCGATCGCCCTGCTCTACCCGCTCGCACACCTGCTCGGTGGACAGCCACTGCGCCGCTTTGCCAGCGGCATCCTGCCGGCGCAGATCGTCGCCGCCAGCACGCAGTCCTCGCTCGCGTCGCTGCCGGCGATGATCGAGTCGGCCACCGTGCGCCTCGGCCATCCGAAACGGATCGCCGCGCTGGTGCTGCCGATGGCGGTGTCGCTGTTCCGCCTGACCAGCCCGATGCAGTACATCGGCTCGGCGGTATTCGTCGCCTGGATCTACGGCATCGACGTGCCGGCTGCGCAACTGGCCGCCGGCGCCGCGCTGGCGGTCGTCATCAGCCTCGGCTCGGTCGGCCTGCCCGGCCAGGTCAGCTTCATGGCGACGACGATGCCGGTCACTTCGGCGATGGGCCTGCCGCTGGAGCCGCTGGCCCTGCTGCTGGCGGTCGACACGATTCCCGATGTGTTCGCCACGGTGGGCAATGTCAGCGGCGACCTGACCGCTTCCAGCATTGTCACGCGCCTCGACGCAGGCGATGCCGAAGCAATGCCCGGCGCGGATCCGGCCACGCCGCGCCCGTCGGCCTGAATCCCGCCTGCGGGTTCGTTCGATGGGAATGCCCGCAGCGCAATGGCGTGCGGGCAAGAAAGGACGGCGCGAAAGCTCCGGCGCCGCTTCCGCCCCGCTGCCGGGGCGGCAGGACAGATGTCAGAACGGGATATCGTCGTCCGAGAAATCGTCCATCGGCGGCGGCTGCCGCGACGGTGCGTTCTGCTGCTGCGGCGCGCGCGAAGGGGCGCCGGAGCGCTCGCCACGCGAGTAGCCACCACCACCGCCACCGCCGCCACGCGAATAGCCGCCGTCGTCGCCGCCGGACTGGCCACCGCCACGCGAATAACCACCGCCCTCTCCACCGCCGCGCGAATAGCCGCCACCGCCGCCACCTTCGCCGCCACCCGCGCCACCGCCGCCGAGCATCTGCATCTCGTTGGCGACGATATCGGTGGTGTAGCGCTCGATGCCTTCCTTGTCGGTGTACTTGTTCGTGCGCAGCGAGCCTTCGATGTAGACCTGACGGCCCTTCTTCAGATACTCGCCAGCGATCTCGCCGAGCTTGCCGAACAGCACCACGCGGTGCCATTCGGTGCGTTCCTGATTCTCGCCGGTCTGCTTGTCGCGCCACTGTTCCGAAGTCGCGAGACGGATATTGGTGATCGCGCCGCCGTTGGTGGTGTAGCGCGTCTCGGGGGCGGCGCCGAGGTTGCCGACCAGGATGACCTTGTTAATGCCGAGTGCCATGGATGCTCTGCCATCAAACTGAAGGGAACGGCGCCCAGTATCGCATGCCGGTCAAGGCGCGGAACCGCCCGCCCGGCGCGCCCGAGCGTGCGCCGATGCTGCCGCCGGGCGTCGGCCGTCATCACGGCGCCGTGCCGGAAAACCCGCCGGCAGCGGCTTGTCGATCCGCGAAAACCGCTCAGCCGTGGCGGTCGCCGGCGTCGACCAGGGCGCCGTGCGCGATGCCCATGCCGTCTTGCGACCAGCGCCGTGTGCTGCGCTGGAAGAACAGGTTGTTGGGCACCTGCAGCGTGGTTCCGCCTTCTTCCAGCAGGGTCGTGTAGACCATGTTGATGTCGACCACCCGTCCTTTCAGGCCGGGTTTCTCCCCGTTTTCCAACAGTTCGATGCGGTCGTGCAGGCGGAACGGGCGCATGACCACGATCAGCAGCGTGCAGAACAGGTTCGACAGCACGCTCCAGGCCGCGAAGAAGGCGACCGCGCCGACCGCGGCAAAACCGGTGAATGCCGTCCACAGGACCGCGCCGGAGACGCCGAAGATCTGCAGGATCGCGAACAGCGCCGCGACGTTGACGAAGGTGGCCGCCACGCGCAGCGGCACCGCCATCATCTTGTCCGAAAGCTGGTAGCGCTCGCGCAGGCGCGCCGCGAGCCCGCGCACGAGGCGGCGGATCAGCCACACCAGCAACAGGACCAGCGCGACCAGCGCGACGGTGTGCAGCATGTCCAGCCAGGGCCGGACCCATTCGGGCAGGGAAATCGTCATCGCTGGCGCATCGGCGTCGGAAAACGCCCGATTCTACCCGTCTCGCCCGCTCCTGCCGCCAAGCCGCGGCTGCGACGAGATGACGGCATCCGAAAGGAGACCGACCGCTATACTTGCGCCCCTTCGTTCACAGCCATGCCCGCCCGATGTCCGCTGCTCCGCTCGCTCCCTCCCGCATCGAACGCTTCGCCGACGTGCAGGCCCTGGCCGGCCACGACATGGCGGCGGTCGACGCGCTCATCCGCTCGCGGCTGGCGTCGGACGTGGTCCTGATCAACCAGATCGGCGAACACATCGTCGGCGGCGGCGGCAAGCGGCTGCGCCCGATGCTGCATGTGCTGGCAGCGCGCGCGGCCGGCTACGACGGTGTCCAGCACGCGCAGCTCGCGGCGGTGATCGAGTTCATCCATACCTCGACCCTGCTGCACGACGATGTGGTGGACGAGTCGGACCTGCGTCGCGGCCGCAAGACCGCAAACGCGGTATGGGGCAATGCCGCCAGCGTGCTGGTCGGCGATTTCCTCTACTCGCGCTCGTTCCAGATGATGGTGGAGCTGGACAGCATGCACGTCATGCGCATCCTCGCCGACACCACCAACCGCATCGCAGAAGGCGAGGTGCTGCAGTTGCTAAACATCGGCAACCCGGACACGACCGAACGCGCCTATCTGGATGTGATCGAGCGCAAGACCGCGGTGCTGTTTTCGGCCGCGACGCGCCTCGGCGCGGTGCTGGCGAACCTGCCGCGCGAGCAGGAAGACGCGCTCGCACGCTACGGCATGGACTTGGGTTATGCGTTCCAGATTGCCGACGACGTGCTCGATTACGCCTCCGACGCCGGCACGCTCGGCAAGAACATCGGCGACGACCTGGCCGAGGGCAAGCCGACGCTGCCGCTGATTCTTGCGATCGAGCGCGGCACGCCGGCGCAGGCCGCGATGCTGAAGCAGGCGATCCAGTCCGGCGGCCTCGATGCCCTCGACGAAGTGCTGGCCGCGATCCACGCGACCGATGCGCTCGACGCCTCGCGCGAACGCGCGCACGCGTACGCCGACTCCGCACGCGAAGCGCTGGCGCGGCTGCCGCGCTCGCCGGCGCGCGATGCGCTGGGCGTGCTGGCCGACTACGCGGTCGATCGCGCACTCTGAAAGCGCGGGGCGGCCGCCCCGCCCACCTTCCTACTTGCCGAACGCCTCGGCGAAGAACGCGCGCATCTGCGCGAACGCCCGCGTCGCCGTGCGCTCGTCGTACTTGCAGCCCGGCGTCGAACCGTCGGCGCTCGGCACGGCGAAACAATGCACCGCGCCGCCATAACTCAGGAACTGCCAATCCGCCCTGGCCTCGCGCATTTCCTTCTGGAACGCGGCGATCTGCTCCGGCGACTCGAACACGTCGTCGGCGCCATGCAGTACCAGCACGCGCGCCTTGATGTCGTCCTTGAACGCGGAATCGGCAGACAGGTTGCCGTGGAACGAGACCACGCCGGCAACATCGGCACCGCTGCGCGCGAGGTCGAGCGACGCCGCGCCGCCGAAGCAGAAACCGAACGCGCCCCAATGGCGGCCGTCGAGCGGCGCCTTGCCCTTCTGTGCCTTGAGTTGCGCCAACGCGGCATGGATGCGTGCGCGCAGCGTCGCGCGGTCGGCGTACAACGCCTTCGTCGCCTTGCCGGCTTCATCCGCATTCTTCGGGCGCAGCGCCGTGCCATAGACGTCGGCGACGAGGATCACGTAGTCCTTGCCGGCGACCTGTTTGGCCAGCGCGAGATTGTCCGGCGTGATGCCGAGCCAATCGGGCGTCATCACCAGGCCGGGTCGCGGCGTCTTCAGCGCATCGTCGTAGACCAGCACGCTCTGCATCTTCGTGCCGGCGACGTCGTAGTCGATCGGCTGCGTCACCATCGCCGCGCGGGACCACGGCGAGAGCGGCAGCGTGCACAGCAGGAGAAACGCGAACAGGCGCATACGCATGGCGGCTTTCCTTCTGGTTGCGAAGCCGATCCATCATAAACCTTCGGCCCATTCAGCGATGCGCAACGCCGCTGCTAAACTCCGGCGGAACGATCCAGCCCAGGAGTTTCCATGCGACTTGCCACTTTCGGTTTTGCTTTTGCCAGCCTGCTGGCCGGCACGACCATCGCCTCCGCCGCCGCCAAGCCGGAAGACGCGATCCGCTACCGCCAGGCCGCCTACACGATGATCGGCTGGAATTTCGGCAGCATGGGCGAGATGGTCAAGGGCAAGACCGCCTGGGATTCGGCCGCATTCGCCCGCCACGCCGAGCGCATCGGCGCGCTTGCGCCGCAGGTGCCGGAAGGCTTCCCGGCCGGCTCCGACACAGGCGCCAAGACCGGCGCCAAGGCGGAGATCTGGAAGGACGGCGCCGACTTCAAGGCGAAGATGGACGACTTCATCCAGCAATCGCAGGCACTGGCCTCGGTGTCCCGCGAGGGCGACGAAAAAGCGATGAAGGCGCAGTTCGTGAAAACCGCCGAAACCTGCAAGGCCTGCCACCAGAAGTACCGCGCCCGCGACTGACGCCGCATTCAGGCCGCCGCGCCCCACTCGATCAGCGCCCACACCAGTGCGGCGCTGATCGCCACGAGCAGCAGCGCACGCCACGACGAAACGAAGCGCAGACCGGCGCCCGACGCATGGCGCGCGCGGCCATGCAGCATCGGCGCAACCAGATTCTCGTTGCGCACCAGCGCATGCATCAGCACGGCCAGGACGTGCAGGGCAATCGGTGCGAGCAGCACATAGCGGTTCATGTGGTGCAGCCAGCCCATCCACTCCACGACCGCCGACGAGGCGCGCGCGACCAGCGGCCCTTCATCAAAGATGTCGTCGCTGGTGAACAGTCCCGACACCGCCTGCAGCGCGACGCTGGCCAGCATCGCCAGCACCGACCAGCCACCGAGCGGATTGTGGCCCTGCGCGTGCGCGGCGCGCCCGCGCGCAAGATCGGCGAGGTAGCGCGCAACGGAAAACGGGCCGCGCACGAAGCTGCCGAAGCGCGCCGTCTGCGAACCGGCCATTCCCCACAGCACGCGGAAGACGACCAGCGCGAGCGTCGCGTAGCCGAGCCGGAAATGCCATTCCATCGAGAGCCAGCCAAACTCGCCGCTCGCGTACTGCAGCGCGATCAGCAACACCAGCGACCAGTGGAACAGGCGCGTCGGCCGGTCCCAGACGCGCGTTTCCTGCGCCGGCGTCATGCCGCTTTCCATTCGTGCACCTGCAGCGTCGAGGCGCCGTGGCGATGCAAGGGATCGCGCTGCGCAATCGTCTGCGCCTCGTCGAGCGAAGACGCGCGCAACAGATACGCACCACCGGAACCGTCGCCGAACGGGCCGGACAATTCGACGCGCGCCTCTTCGCGCAGGTCGGCAAGGAAACGGCGATGCGGTTCGATCAGGGCGGCATCGAAGGCAGGCGTGCGCAGGAGCAGGACGAGATAGCGATTCATGCGTCGATCCTGCCAGAGCCTCAGCCGATGCCCAAGCCTTCGATCGATCCGATCGCAGCGGGATCGAAGCCGGCCAGCTCGGCGAAATGACGGCCGCGTGCGGCGTAGTCGCGGTACTGGTCGAAACTCGGTGCGCCCGGCGACAACAGCACGACACCGCCCGCCGGCGTCAGCGTGCGCGCTTCAGCCAGCGCGTCGCCCACGGTGGCGGCTTCGCGCAACGCATACGCGCCACCCTGCGCACGCAAGCAGGCGGCGATGCGTGCACCGTTCGCACCCATCGCGACAATCGCGTGCGGGGCTTCGTCACGGACTTGCGCCGCGAACGGCTGCCAGTCGAGGCCGCGATCGTGGCCGCCGACGAGCACCGTCACGGGCCGGCCGCGCAGGCTGGCCAGTGCCTCCAGCGTCGCCTGCGGCGTGGTCGCGATGCTGTCATCGACGAAGCACAGGCCATCGCGCTCGCCGAGCGTCTGCAAACGATGCGGCAGCGGCCGGAAGCTCGCGATCGCTGCGGCGGCGGCCTCCGCGTCTTCGCCCGCGGCCTCGATCGCCGCCAGCGCCGCGCACAGGTTGGATGCGTTGTGCGCGCCGGCCAGCGGCGAGCGCGACAGCTCGAATACGCGCCGCGTGCCGTGGTGGATCGCGCCATCCGCGGCATGCCAGCCGTCGCGCGTGCCAAAGCCGACCTGGCACGGATGCGCCTGCATCTGCCGGCGCAAGGCGTCCTGCAGGCCATTCACCACCAGCGTGCGTGCCGCGGCGGCGAGTGCGAGCTTGTCCTCGACGTAGCGCTCGCGCGAACCGTGCCAGTCGAGGTGTTCCTCGTACACATTGTTGAGCACGGCGACGGCCACATCGCGCGCCTCGCGCGTCTGGAAACTGGACAGCTCCACCACCCACCAGTCCGGCGGCAGCGCCGGATCGAGCAGTTCGAGCAGCGGCAATCCGATGTTGCCGGCCAGCGCGACGCGACGGCCGAGCGAGCGCAGCAGATGCGCCACCAGCGCGGTGACCGTGGATTTGCCCTTGGTACCGGTGACCGCGATGACACGCGCCTCGGGGTGTTCGGCAAACCACAACGCCGTGCCGGAGGTGAACTGCGTGCCGTTGTGCTGCGCTTCGAGGATCTCCGGCTTGTAGGCACTGATGCCGGGCGACTTGATCACGACATCGAACGAAGACAATTCCGCCACGGTGGGCGGCGCGGTCGCGATGTCGAAGCCGGTCTCGACGCGCGCGGCGTCGGCCTCGCGCGCAATCGCCTGTGCCTCGGCCGCGCTGCAGAACAGCGTCGGCCGCGACTGTGGCAAGCGTGCCTGCAGGGCGGCGAGTGCCGCCTTGCCCTCGCGCCCATGGCCCCACACGGCAATGCGCCGTCCAGCCAGCGCGGCGAATCCGGCGAGCGGCGGGACTTCAGCGTGGCGCATCGAACACGAAAGGCACGAGGCGCGGCGGAATGCGATGTTCGTCGGACGGCACGCGCAGTGCCTCCAGCGACGGTGCGCCGGCATCCAGTTGCGCGGCGACCTCCTCGACGAAGCGCGCGACCAGCGCGTCTTCGCGCCACTCGGCCCGCGCACCCAGCGCCGCGAACGCGGCGCGCGATTCGATGCCTTCGCCCACGCACTCGAACGGCTTGTGGTCGCGGTATTCGATCAGCGCATCGAAGCCCGGTGCCTGCGCCGGATCATCGAGCAGGTTGCGACCGAAGATCGACAACAGGCGCGGCTTGGGCATGAACGGCGCCAGCGCCAGGAACACGAAGTGGCATTTCGGACAGTGCCCGCACCAGCGGTCGGCGGGTTTCGGGCCGAGGATGCGGAAATTGCGGTTGCAGCTGGAGAACACGCCATCGTAGTCGGCCACGCGCGCGAAGCGTTCGGCGACCGCGATTTCCGACAACGGCCGCAGCAGCGAGTAGTAGCCCAGGTCCGCGGCCACCTTCGCCTGCACCAGCTCGCCGAAGCTGCGCTCGAACTGCCAGCCCTTGCTCCACTGGTGATTGACCGGCTGGCCGTCGTATTCGAGCGTGGCGCTGGACGCCGAGCGCTCGTTGGAGAACGCGATCGCATCGAACCCGTAGAGGATCGCCGCGACGACGAGGATGGCCGAGTTGATCGCGGTGACCGGGATATGGCCGTTGTACGCGCCGGACTTGTTGTACTCGAACAGCAGCGGCGACAGCTCGCGGCGGATGTTCAGCATCGGCAGCCCGGTGCGCGCGGCGCAGGCATCGATCAGCGGCGAGTGGCCGATCCAGACCGCCGTCGCGGCCTCGCCGGCCGCCTTGAGGATTTCCACGCTAACCAGCGAATCCTTGCCGCCGCCGATCGGCACCAGCGTGCGCTGCGACAAGCCGATCACCGGTGCCGGGGCGCGCGTCGCCGCCGCGGCCGGAAAGCGGATGCGGCCGCGCAGGTCGAGCCGGTTGTGATAGGCAAACTCGCCCAGCCCGTGCAGATACAGCGCATCGAGGAAACCGGCGCCGTCGGCATCCAGCGTGGTCGATTCGACGCGGATCTCCGGCGGCACGCCGGCCTTGTAGTAGCTGACCCCGGCGATGAGGTGCAGCAGGTCGAGTGCGGACTCGAACGCGGATTCGCGCTCGGGCGGCAACGCCGGCGCGTGCGGGAACTCGATGCGCTCGACCAGCTCCGCGCCGTCGTCGAAGGCATAGACCAGCGACGCCACGCCGTCTGCATAGCTGCGGCGAACGAAGCGGAAACGCTTCGCCCCGCGTGGATCGGTGGAATTCACGGTGTCTGTTTCCATTGCTCAATACGGTTCGATGCGCGCCCGCCGTGCGCGGCCGCGGGGTCGCCGCGCCTGATCGCCGGTACAGGTCTTCTCCAGCGCGGGCGACTGCGCCTTTCGGCATCGCCCGCCGCCGTCACAGCACGCATTCCGTCGCCGGCTCGCGCAGATTGTAGTGCGAGGCCATCACCGCGCCGTAGGCACCGGCTTGCGCAATCAGGAGGACGTCGCCTTCGCGGCATTCGGGCAGGCGCCGGTTGGAGCCGAGCACGTCGCCGCTTTCACAGATCGGCCCGACCACCTGCACCATGCCGGTCGGCGGCTCGTCCAGGCGCGTGAGGTTCACGATTTCGTGCCAGGCCTCGTACAGCGCCGGCCGCATCAGCGAGTTCATGCCGACATCGATGCCGACGTAGTGCATGCCGCCCTTGCGCTTGACCTGCGTCACGCGTGCGAGCAGCACGCCCGCATCGGCGACGAGGAACCGCCCCGGCTCCATCCACAACTCGAAGCGCGGGTACACGCCCTGCACTTCGGCCAGGGCATTGCCCAGCGCATCCAGATCCAGCGCCGATTCGTCCGGCCGCGATGCCACGCCGAGGCCGCCGCCGACATCGATCGATTCGATGCGCGTGAAGCCTTCGGCAAGACTGGCCAGCTGCGCGTATACCGAGCGCCAGTGCCCCGCATCGAGGATGCCGGAACCAAGATGCGCATGCAGGCCGACGATGCGCGCGCCGGCCTGGCGCGCCAGCGCACGGAACGCATCGACCTGATCCAGCGCCAGCCCGAACTTCGACGCCGCGCCGCCGGTGCGCACCTTGTCGTGATGGCCACGGCCGACGCCGAGATCGACGCGCAGCTGGATCGATTGCCCGGCGAACAACTCGCCCCAGTGCTCGAGCGGATGCAGGGCATCCAGCGTGACGCGCACGCCGGCCTGCAGCGCGGCGGCGTATTCGTCGCGCGGCGCAAAATTCGGCGTGAACAGGATGCGCTCGGGCGGCAGCTGCGGCAGCGTCGCGCGCACCGCTTCGATTTCCGCCAGCGAGACGCACTCGAACGCGAAGCCTTCCTCGTGCAGCGCCCGCAGGATCGACGGATGCGGATTGGCCTTCAGCGCGTAGTGCCAGCGATCGACCGCCTTGAGCGCCAGCAGCGCACGCGCATTCGCGCGCACCGCGTCGAGCGAATAGACATAGCGCGGCGACTCCTGCCCGGCCAGGCGCAAAAGCTCCTCGCGCTGCCGCCTCCACCAGGTCTCGCGCGGCGGCGCGGCGGCGCCGGTTTCCAGCTCGCGCCAGCTTGGACCGAATACGGCGCCGTCCTCGGCGCGCAGCACGTCGGCGCGGATCAGCAGCGTGTGCAGGCGCGGAATCAAGTCCTCGACCAGCGCCTCGTCGACGACGAAGGTCAGGTTGAGGTTGTTCGACGACTGGCTGATCAGGTGCACGTCGAGCGTGCCGAACTCGGCCAGTACGCCGGACAGCTTGTGCAGCAGCGAACGCATGCCGCGGCCGACCAGGGTGATCGCCGCGCACGGCGCGATGACCTTGACGCGGCAAACCTTGGCCAGGTCGGTGGCGAGGGCGGACAGCACGTCGGAATTGACCAGGTTTTCGCTCGGGTCGAGCGACACGGTCACGTTCGTTTCCGCCGAGCCGATCAGGTCGACCGACAGGCCATGCCGCTTGAACGCCTCGAACACGTCGGCCAGGAAGCCGACCTGCTGCCACATACCCACGGTTTCCATGGAGATCAACGTGACGCCCTTGCGCGCGCTGATTGCCTTGACGCAGGGCGCGGCATCGGCGGCGACCGCACGGATCTCGGTGCCGGAAAACGCGGGGCGATAGGTGTCCTTGATCGCCAGCGGCACGCCGGCGCGACGCAACGGCCCGAGCGCGCGCGGATGCAGCACCTTCGCTCCGGTGGTGGCGATTTCCTGCGCTTCCTCGTAGTCCAGCCGCGACAGCAGGCGCGCCTCCGGCACGATGCGCGGGTTCGCGCTGAACATGCCCGGCACGTCGGTCCAGATCTCCACTCGCTCGGCTTTCAGCATCGCGCCGAAGCAGCCTGCCGAGGTATCCGAGCCGCCGCGCCCGAGCAGCACGGTTTCGCCAGCCTCGTTGCGGGCGATGAATCCCTGCGTGATGAAGCAGTCGCCACGCGCGGCCAGCGCCGACGAAAACGCGGCATCCGGCGTTGCGGGAACCGTCGCCGACAGATAGTGCGCCCACGCCCCGTGATTGGCGATCGCGGCGGCTCGCAAGTGCTCGCGCGCGTCCAGCCACTGTGTCGGCAATCCGCCGGCGGCGAGGAAGTCGGCACCGAGCGCGCTGGACATCAGCTCGCCCAGCGCGAACACCTCGGCCTGCCACGCCACCGGAGCCTGCGTGCGACGCGGATCGGCGACGAGGCGATCGAGATCGGCCAGTCGAGCGGCAACGCGCTCGCAGTCGCCCACGCCCAGTTCCGCGCGCATCGCGGCGTCGCGCGCGAGGATCGCGGCCTGCACTTCGCGCGCCCTGGATTCATCCGCGCGCGATTCGGCGATCGCCTTCAACTGGTCGGTGATGCCGGACAAGGCCGAGACGACGATCAGCACGCGGCTACCGGGCGCACGATGGGCGGCGGCGATGGCGCGGATGTTTTCCCAGCGCTCGCGGCGCGAAACCGTCGTGCCGCCGAACTGGATGACGACCC
>JASLGB010000103.1 GCA_030150315.1 Dokdonella sp.
TTGGTTGCGGTCAACATCCTGGTCGGCATCGGCCTGTTGCTGATTGCGATCTACATCCCGACGCCGACGGCCATTTCCAGCTTCCCCAGTGTCCTGATGCTGACCACGCTGTTTCGGCTGGCGCTGTCGATCGCGATCACGCGATCGATCCTGCTGCACGCCGACGCCGGACACATCATCGACACGTTCGGCAACGTCGTGGTTTCCGGCAATCTGGTCGTCGGTCTGGTGATCTTCCTGATCATCACGGTCGTGCAGTTCATTGTGGTCGCCAAGGGCGCCGAGCGCGTCGCGGAAGTTGCCGCGCGATTCTCGCTGGATGCGATGCCGGGCAAGCAGCTGTCGATCGACTCCGACCTGCGTTCAGGTCTGGTCGACAAGGACGAAGCCAAGCGCAAGCGCCGCCTGCTCGAAGTGGAAAGCCAGCTGCACGGCAGCCTCGATGGTGCGATGAAGTTCGTGAAGGGCGACGCCATCGCCGGCATCGTCATCATCATCATCAACCTGCTCGGCGGCCTCGCCGTCGGCATGCTGCAGAACGGCATGGGCCTGGGCGATGCCGTGCACACCTACAGTATCCTGACCATCGGCGACGGGCTGGTTTCCCAGATTCCGGCGCTGCTCGCCTCGATGTCGGCCGGCCTGATCGTCACGCGCACGGCCAATGACGGCGAAGAGAAGCACCTCGGCGCAGCCATTGCATCCCAGATCTCCAACGAGCCGCGCGTGATCCTGGTCACCGGTCTCATCGCGCTGCTGATGATGAGCGTGCCGGGCTTCCCGTGGCCGGTGTTCCTGCTGCTGGGTGTCGCCTTCACCGGCATGGGCGCATGGCGCTTCCGCCACAAGATCGGATTCCTGCGCAAGCTGTTCCGCGTGTCCGACGGCAAGGAGCTGCTGCCGCTGGATGTCGTCGCCAGCGATGAGCTTTCCGCTCCGCCGGCGCTGCTGCTCGAAGTGGACATGCAGACCCTGCAGCAGCTCGGTTCGGCCAACGTGCGCAATGCGCTGCGCGAGACGGTCGGAACCCTGCGCGAGGAATACGGCGTGCCGATGCCGTCACCGGCGTTGCGCGCCGGTCAGGCGTTGCCGCCCAATGGCTATCGCGTGTTCGTGCATGGCGTGCGCATCGGCGTCGGCCGGCTGCACCCGGGCGCGCGTTTCCTGCCTGCGCAGCGCGCTGCCGGCAAGGCGCTTCCGGCGCCGCGTGGCGAGGTCGACAATCCGGCTTACCAGCCTGCCTTCCCGGGCGAATGGCGCGAAACGCAGGATGCCGCTGCCGCCGCGGGTGATGGCGCAATCGGGGCGCTGGAAGTGCTGCGTCGCCATCTGCGCGACGCGTTCGAGCAGCATCTGAGCCTCTTCATCGGCATCCAGGAGGCGTCGAACCTGTTCAACGGCCTGAGTCGCGACTACCCGGATCTGGTGCGCGAGATGCTGCGTGTGGTGTCGCCACAGCGCGTGGCCGACATCATCAAGCGCCTCGTCGAAGAGCGCATTCCAGTGCGTCACCTGCGTGACGTGTTCGAGGCGATCACCGATGCGGCCAGCCGCGAGAAGGACATCGTCCTCGTCGCCGAATACGTGCGCGTCGCGCTGCGTCGGCACATCAGTGATCGCTATGCCGGAGTCAGCCGCTCGCTGCACGTGCTCGTCGCGCATCCGGAACTGGAAGACCGCCTGCGCCGCTCCGTGCACGTCAGTGGCGGCAGCGCGCAACTGGCCGTGGAGCCGCAGCTGGCCGAGAGCCTGCTGGCGCAGGTGCAGGAGCGCGTCACGAACACCACCGATGCCAACGTGGTGCTGCTTTGCTCCATGGACGTGCGCCGGCATCTGCGCAAGCTCACGGAGATCGAATTTCCGGCACTACCGGTGCTGTCCTATCAGGAGTTGGTGCCCGACGTGAAGCTGGTGCCTTTGGGGCAGCTCACGGGGGCCTAGTCGCGTCGATTCACACGATTGGAAAAACGGATTTCCAGCCAGAACATCTTGAGCCAGGGGTTGCGAATGCAAACAGCGGGAATGGGGAAACACGGGATGCGGGTCGGAAGCTTGGTCATGGCCATGCTGGCGGCGACATCCATCATCGGATCCAGCGTGGCTCACGCCGTGCCGATTCCGTTCAAGCGGACGGAAGTCAGCCTGAGCCCGCAGGGCCAGCCGTTGACGGAATTCCTGCAGGAATTCTTCGCCGATCAGGGCCTTTCCACGGTCATCAGCTCGCAAGTCCGCGCACGCGCGGCGACCGTCAGCGGCAGCCGCGGCGGCAGTCCGGCGAAGGTGTTCAACTCGATTAGCGCGACCAACGACCTCATCAGCTACTACGACGGTTCCGCGGTCTACATCTATCTCGCTTCCGAGCGCACGACGCGCTATGCCACGCTGCCGCCGGCGCGCGTGGAGGACTTCGTCGGCGCGTTCCAGAAAATGAAGCTGGGCGACGACAACAACACCTTCACTGCAACCAGCGGCAACGGTCTGGTGATGATCACCGGCGCGCCGCGATTCGTGGAGCAGGTGCAGCAGCTGGCGGACGCGATCAACGGGCAGAGCCCCAGCAACGCGACTGTGTTCAAGTACTACAAGCTGCGTTACGCCTGGGCCGCCGACATGACCATGACGATCGGCAACCGGCAGCAGGTGGTGCCGGGTGTCGCCACCCTGTTGCGCCAGCTGGTCGCGCCGCATGCCGGCGGCGGCAGCAGCGGAACGCAGGAGCGTCTGCTGCGTCCGAGCGCCAACAAGCTGCGCGGGAGCGGACTCGCCTCGGTCGGCAAGCCGCCACTGAATCCGCCCGGCATGGACGGTGATGTGCGCGAAGAAGAGCCCGAGATCGTGATTCCGCCGGCGCCGGCGCCCTCGGCCAATGCGATGGTCGACTCGGGCACCAATGCGCGCATCGTCGCGGACACGTTCCGCAACGCGATCATCATCCGCGACACGCCCGATCGCATCGGCATGTACGACCGCCTCATCCAGCAGCTCGATTTCGAGCCGCAGATGG
>JASLGB010000116.1 GCA_030150315.1 Dokdonella sp.
CCGCGCCGCTGTACGACTGGCGCCCGATGAGCACCTACATCCGCCGTCCGCCGTACTGGGACAAGCAAGGCCAGGGCGCGCTCGCCGCGCGTCCGCGCACGCTCAAGGGCATGCGCCCGCTGGCCGTGCTGCCGGACAACATCACCACCGATCACCTGTCGCCGTCGAACGCGATCCTTGCCAGCAGCGCGGCCGGCGAATACCTGGCGAAGATGGGCTTGCCGGAGGAGGACTTCAATTCGTATGCGACGCATCGCGGCGACCACCTCACCGCCCAGCGCGCGACGTTTGCCAATCCGCAGCTGGTCAACGAGATGGCGGTGGTCGACGGCGCGGTGAAGAAGGGCTCGCTCGCGCGCGTCGAGCCGGACGGCAAGGTCATGCGCATGTGGGAGGCGATCGAGACCTACATGGAGCGCAAGCAGCCGCTGATCATCATTGCCGGCGCGGATTACGGACAGGGCAGTTCGCGTGACTGGGCCGCGAAGGGCGTGCGTCTGGCCGGAGTCGAGGCGATCGTTGCCGAGGGCTTCGAGCGCATCCATCGCACCAACCTGATCGGCATGGGCGTGTTGCCACTGGAATTCCAGCCTGGAAAGACGCGCCATGACTGGAGCATCGATGGCAGCGAAACCTTCGATGTGGTCGGCGAGCGCAAGCCGCGTGCGCTGTTGACGCTGGTGATCCATCGCCGCAATGGCGACAAGGTCGAAGTACCGGTCACCTGCCGTCTCGACTCCGACGAGGAAGTGTCGATCTACGAAGCGGGCGGAGTGCTGCAGCGCTTTGCGCAGGACTTCCTCGAGTCCTCGCGCGGCGCAACGGCCTGATTCCGCGCATCGAGCGCGACCGGCTCCGCGGAGCACAGGTCGCGTTCGATGCGCGATGACGACGCGCGGCGCGTCACCAGGTGGACAATCCGGCGGCCTCTCCGATGCGGTACCAGAGCCGGCGCAACCCTGCGTCGTCCGCGTAGCGCGCGTAGTCGACGCTGTAGATGCGACCCGGCTCGTTGTTCCATTGGCTGTCGAACCAGCGCGATGCATCGGCAATCGCGCCGTGGTGGATCGGTGCGCGCAGCTCGACACTGGTTTCCAGATTGAGGTCGTCGAGGTTTCGCCGCGTGAAATTGGCCGATCCGAGGATCATCGTGGCCGCATCGCGGCCACGATGCAGGAGCAGCTTCGCATGGCACTGTTCGCCATGCGTGTCGCACCAGCGCAGCGCGGCGCCAGCCTCGACCAGCTCGTGCGCGACCTGCCGATTCGGCACGCCGTTTTTCTTGCGGCCGAAGGCGTCCTCGTTCGGATCCAGCAGCACGCGCAGTGCGACTCCGCGCGCTTGCGCGGACTTCAGCGCGCCGACGACGCCGCGGTCGGAAAGATAGAAAACCGCCACATCCAGCGCTTCGCCCGCGAGCGCGGCGTCAATCGCCGCCAGCAGCGCACGTCGGATCGCGCCTTCGGTCAGCACGCGCAGGCGCGTCGCGTCGGACAGGGCGGATTCCGGCGGCGCCTTGGGCAAGCCGGCCAGCGTGGCCGAGGAAAACGCAGCCACGGCCGATTCGGTCGAAATCAGGTCGAGCGCGGCGTCTCCGCCGAAGCGCAGCGCGACGTTGCCGTGTGCGCTGCTGGCATCGTGCGGATTGGCCGAGGCCACCAGAGCTTGCCAGCCATCGCCGGCGTCGACGATCAGCGTTTTCCGGTGGTTGGCGCGGAAGTTCGGAATCGTCAGCCAGCTGCGCAGGCTGATCCGGCCCGGGCCGAAGGGAGTGGGCAGCCAGCCGCCGCGATCGCTGTTTCCGAGCCAGCTGCAGCACGGCGCCCACAGCCCGGACCAGAGCGGATTCGACGCGCGCAGTTTCGAAAGATCCGTGAGGACCACCTGGGCGCCGGCATGCCGCAGGCGCACCAGCTGAGGCGAGGGCAGGCCGCCGTAGACCGTGTTGATCGGATCGGTGATGAGCAGCAGACGCAGACCGGGCAGCGCGGACTTGCGCGCGATCAGGGCGGTCGTGAGTTCGCCGCTCAAGGGGCGCAGGGCTACGCCGCCGAAGTCGTTGAACAGGAACATGTCGAGTACGACGAGGCGTTGCGCCTGCGCGATCATTGCCAATGCTGCATCGAAGATCGCCTGCTCGCTGTGGCGTTCGCCGTTGTCGTCGACGTAGGTGCGATCGGCGAGAAACGTGACCTCACCGGCCGCGCGCCACGGTCCTTCGACGCCAAGGCCGGGCGGCAATGGCTTGAAGGTCTGCCACAGGGCGCTTCCCGCCCAGAGCAGGGCGATCAGCCCGAGCGCCCGGAGCCAGTGACGACGCTTTCGCATGAGGACCCCCGGCACGCAAAGCGTGCAGCATGCCATGGCCGTCGGCGGGCGCGACGATGCCGGCGGCTCGTGCTGTATCGAACCGGCGAAGCCGCGGACGGAGGGCGCGGCCAGTGGCCATCGGCGCGCGGAGGGGATCGGACGCCGGTCGCCTGCGGGTCGTGAAGGCCTGCCCCGGCACGCTCCGCTTCATCCCTGCTTGCCCGAACCGATACCATGGGCGTTGCCGTTGTATGTCGAGGAGTTCACCGTGTCCTTCGCTGCCCAGATCCGCATTCCAGCCACCTACATGCGCGGAGGCACCTCCAAAGGCGTGTTCTTCCGCCTCGAGGATCTGCCGCAAGCGGCGACGGTGCCCGGTGTTGTGCGGGACCGCCTGCTGCAGCGGGTGATCGGCTCGCCCGATCCGTATGGCAAGCAGACCGACGGCATGGGCGGTGCGACGTCGAGCACGAGCAAGTGCGTCATCGTTTCGCCGTCGACGCGGCCGGGGCACGACGTGGACTATCTGTATGGACAGGTATCCATCGATACCGACTTCGTGGACTGGTCCGGCAATTGCGGCAACCTGTCCACCGCGGCCGGCGCCTTCGCGATCCATGCCGGCTATCTCGATCCGGCGCGACTGTCCCAGGGCGGCACATGCACGGTGCGCATCTGGCAGGCCAACATCGGCAAGACCATTCTTGCGCATGTCCCGGTCAGCGGCGGGCAGGTGCAGGAAACCGGCGACTTCGAGCTGGATGGCGTAACGTTCCCGGCGGCGGAAATCGTCCTGGAGTTCCTCGATCCGGCGGACGAGGGCGAGGGCGACGGGGCGATGTTTCCGACCGGGAATGTCGTGGACACGCTGGACGTGCCGAATTTCCGAACGCTGTCGGCGACGATGATCACCGCCGGCATCCCGACCGTGTTCGTGAACGCCGCCGACATCGGCTATGACGGCACCGAGCTGCAGCCTGCGATCAACCAGGATCCCGCCGCGTTGGCGAAGCTGGAGGCGATCCGCGTCGCCGGCGCGCTGCGCATGGGCCTGATCAAGACGCCGGAAGAAGCCGCCACCCGCCAGCACACGCCGAAGATCGCCTTCGTCGCGCCCGCGCGGGACTATGTCTCCAGCAGCGGAAAGCACGTCCGTGCCGGCGACATCGATCTCAATGTGCGTGCGGTATCGATGGGCAAGCTGCACCACGCGATGATGGGCACCGCGTCGGTCGCGATTGCGACGGCGGCGGCGGTGCCGGGCACCCTGGTCAATCTCGCCGCCGGCGGTGGCAGGCGCGAAGCGGTGCGCTTCGGGCATCCGTCCGGCACCTTGCGGGTCGGCGCTGCAGTGGCCGAGGTGGACGGGCAATGGAATGTGACCAAGGCCGTGATGAGCCGCAGCGCGCGCATCCTGATGGAGGGCGCGGTGCGGGTTCCGGCCGACGTGCTCGACGCCGGCTGACCGTATCGGTGTCAGCGCCAGCCGCTGAGCGCGACCTTGCCGATGGTGCGGCCCGATTCGAGTTGCGCGTGGGCGGTGCGCAGGTTGACCGCGTCGATCGGAAACAGCGTTTCGGTCAGGGTCGAGCGCAGCTCGCCGGCATCGACGAGCGCGGCGGCGCGATCGAGGATTTCCCCCTGACGCTGCATGTCGCGCGTGCGGAAGCGCGAGCGCGCAAACATGAATTCCCAATGGATGCCGATGCACTTGGCCTTGTACGGATCGCCGATGCGCAGCGGCCCGGTCGGCTCGACGATCAGGCCCACGTGCCCCTGCGGCGCGAGAATCGTGCCGAGTTCGTCCCAGTAGCGATCGGTATTGGCGAAGTTCAGCGCCACATCGATGTCGTCGAAGCCCAGTGCCTTGATCTGCGGCGCCAGCGGCTGGCGGTGGTCGATGACGCGATCGGCTCCCATGGCGCGGCACCAGTCGATCGTTTCCGGCCGCGAAGCGGTGGCGATCGTGGTGAACCCGGCGCGTCGCGCCAACTGCAGGGCGATCGAACCGACACCGCCGGCGCCCGCGATGACCAGCAGCCGCGTTCCGCGATCGCCGCCATCGGCATCGAGGCCGATGCGATCGAACATCAGCTCCCACGCGGTCAGTGTCGTCAATGGCAGGGCGGCCGCCTGGGCGAAGTCGATCGTGGCCGGCTTGCGCCCGACGAGGCGTTCGTCGACCAGCTGGTATTGGGCATTGCTGCCTTGCCGTGTCACATCGCCGGCATACCAGACCGCGTCTCCGGGCCGAAAACGCGAGGTGTCACTGCCGACCGCCTCGACAACGCCGGCCGCGTCGTATCCCAGCACTCTGGGCTGCGTCTCGATCTGGGGTTTGGGCGCGCGCAGTTTCGTATCGACCGGATTGACCGAAACCGCCTCGACGCGCACCAGCAGATCGTGCGGTCCCGGCTTGGGACGCCGCAGCTCCACGTCGATCAGGCACTCAGGGTCGGCGACGGGAAGATAGCGGAGCAGGGCGACGGCTTTCATGGGACTCCCCAGGGCGTTGGCAGGCAGAGCACGGGCATCAAATCCGAATAGAATCAGACGCGGCGGAAACCGGTTGCGGACGGGTCGGAAACCCGCGGCCGTATCTGAAAGGAGAACTCATACTGACTTTTCCCTTAACGCAGTCTTCACAAAAGAGTGGTGGCGGCTGCGCTATCCAGTTAGAATCCGCCCCGGCCCTGAACCCGTCATAAAGTGTTAAGCACACGTTTCTTTTGCGCAAATAGCGCGTAGAATGGCGATGGTGCCGCGTCCTGCGACAATTGGGCGGACGCATCGACTAAAAAAACGTAGAGAGGAGACTCTGGATGAAACGTAATGCCCTCAGTGCGCTCATCGCCCTGGCACTCGTTGGTGGCGCCGCCACCACCGCTCAGGCGCAGGATCTTGGCAACTGGTATATCGCTCCGCGCATCGGCGCGGCGGTGCCGGACAGCAACCGCAAGGCCGACACGGCCGTGTGGGGCGGCGTCGGCGTTGGCGTTTGGGTGAACCCGAACCTGGCGGTGGATTTCGAATACACCACCAACAACTACGACTTCAAGGACAACTCCTGGCGCGTCCTGCAGAGCTTTGATGGCGGCGACAAGCAGTGGGAGCATGTCGGTCTCGGCGTTTCCGCTCGCTGGTTCTTCGGTGATCAGGGTTCGCAGTGGCGTCCGTACGTGATGGCAGGCCTCGGCGCGCTGCGCCACACGGCCTACTCGGGCGTCCTGACCAATGGCCCGGGCCTCAACAACAGCGGTTGGGATCCGTTCGCCACGATCGGCGGCGGCGTCCAGTACAACATGTCCGACCGTGTAGCCGTGCGTGGCGAAATCGCCGCTCGCTACGACCACGACAACAACTCGATGAACAATGTTGCCGATTCGCTCGGGTACGTCGTTCCGAAGCGCCGCAACGGCTTCACCGACGGCATCGTCAGCGTTGGCCTGGTCTACAGTTTCGGCTCCGCTCCGGCTGCCGCTCCGGTTGAACAGCCGGTTGCTCCGCCGCCGCCGGCCGACTGCAGCCAGCTCGACGACGACCATGACGGCGTCAATAACTGCGACGACCGCTGCCCGGATACGGCCGCTGGCGTGGTTGTTGGCCCGGATGGCTGCCCGCAGGAAGTCGTCATCGACCTCCGCGGCGTGAACTTCAAGTTCGACCGTCCGAAGAAGGGTGAGCACAACATCGAGCCGACGCTGCAGGTCCCGACGTCCGACTCGATCGCGATCCTCGACCAGGCGATCGACGCGCTGAACCGCTACCCGGCGATCAAGGTCACCCTGCAGGGTCACACCGACTCCGTCGGTAGCGACCAGTACAACCAGGGTCTGTCCGAGCGTCGTGCGCAGATCGTTGCCGACTACCTGACCTCGCACGGTATCGATTCCGGCCGCATCGTCGGCGTGGAAGGCTTCGGCGAAAGCCAGCCGATCGACACCAACGCGACGAAGGAAGGCCGTGCGCGCAACCGCCGCACCGAAATCAAGGTTCAGCAGTAAGCTGAAACCGGTTTCAAGCCTGTAAGGAAAAAGCCCGGCGCAAGCCGGGCTTTTTCTTTTCTGCTCTGCTGGTTTGCTCTGCTGGCCTGAAGTCTGTTGGTCCGAGAGTTGGTCGCAAGGCGTCCAGGTTGGCGCCACCGGCGCCGGCCACGCGCATACGCGCTCTGTGGGCAGGTGCGACGGCGGTGAAGGTGGACTGGAGGAAGGGTGTCGCGCGTGCCGTCCGTGGGCACGGGCAGGGCGCACGTCGGGCGTGCGCCTGCCGATTCCTGCAGGCGCGCGTATCAGCGCGCGAGGACGGGGGGCAGTTCGGGTGCGATCGCCTTGACCATCGCCGGTGCGGTGTGGACGTTGCCCGCAATGATGTTGCCGCTTTCCGGCAGGCCGTCGCGGCCGGTGAAATCGCTGTAGCGTCCGCCCGCTTCGCGCACGAGCACGCAGCCTGCGGCCATGTCCCAGACGTTCAGACCGATCTCGAAGAAACCGTCGAAGCGGCCAGCGGCCACGTAGGCGAGGTCGAGTGCGGCGGAGCCACTGCGACGGATGTCTTCGGCGTCCTGCAGCAGGGCGCGCATCATGCCCATCTGCGCGTCGAGGTGACGGCGCTGACGATACGGAAATCCGGTCGCAAGCAGGGCGCCGGAAAGACCGTCGCGACGGCTGACGCGGATGCGGCGATCGTTGAGAAAGGCGCCGTTGCCGCGGTCGGCGGTGAACAGCTCATCGCGCAACGGGTCGTAGACGACGCCGAGCGTCGGCTCGCCGTTTTCGAGCAGGCCGATCGACACCGAAAAATGCGGGAAGCCGCGCAGGTAGTTGCGCGTGCCGTCGAGCGGATCGATGACCCAGACATTGCGGGAGTTGCCGGTCTTGCCGGACTCCTCGCCGAGGAACGCGTCGCGCGGATAGGCGCGCTTGAGTTCGCGCAGGATCTCCGCCTCGGCCATGCGGTCCACTTCGGAAACGTAGTCGTGGCGCTGCTTTTCGACGACGTCGAGG
>JASLGB010000148.1 GCA_030150315.1 Dokdonella sp.
TGCCGGGCGAAAGCGGAATTCCGCTGTAGCTCGCCGAAATGACGGTCAGCTTGAACGAGGCATCCGTCAATGCGGCGATGCCGTCGGCGGCGACCTGTCCACTCGAGGTATTGGTCTGGCTCATCTGCCAGGTCACCCTGAGCGCCCCGTCGGAGCTGACCGACGTGGTTTGCGGAAACACGAAACTGCCGCTGGCGATCGCGCCGGTCGCGCTGTCGTAGCCGGATCCGGCGAAGCGGCTGTTCGGCGGCAGATCGCCCGCGCTGCCGGCGATCGTGGCCGTGCCGGTCACCGGGAAATCGAATGCCATCGCCGTGTGTGGAAGGGCCAGCAGAAACGCGAAGGCGAGCCTGCGGGAAACGGAATGCCTCGGGTGGCGCATCGAACTCTCCCTGGTCGACGAAGGCGCCGGCGGCAGACCGGTGCCGGGGCAAGGCGCGCGCATCACCACGATGCGCGCGCCCTGCGAATCACTTCTTCTTGCCCGACTTCTTTTCTTCCACGGCCGTCCACTGCTTCAGCCAGTCATTGACGGTGTTGTGCCAGAGCACGCTGTTGTGCGGTTTCACGACCCAGTGGTTCTCGTCTGGGAAATGCAGGAACTGGCTCGGGATGCCGCGGCGCTGCGCGGCGGTGAACGCGGCGATGCCCTGCTCCGGCGGAATGCGGAAATCCTTCTCGCCATGGATGACCAGCAACGGCACGCGCCAGTCCTTGACATGGTTGATCGGGTTGAAGGTTTCGTAGCCGGCGGGGTCTTCCCACGGCGTCTTGCCCTTGTGCTCCCACTCGTTGAACCAGAGCTCCTCGGTGGAATAACCCATCATGCGCGTGTCGAACACGCCGTCGTGGGCCACGATGCACTTCCACGGATCGTTCCACACGCCGGCAATCCAGAACGCCATGAAGCCGCCGTAGGAAGCACCGAGCGCGCAGGCGCGATCGCGGTCGAGGAAGCGGAAGTTCTCCAGCGCCGCCGCCCAGCCGAGCTTGAGATCTTCCAGCGGCGCGCCGCCCCAGTCACCGGAAATCGAATCGGTGAACGCCTGGCCGTAGCCGGTGGAACCGTGGAAGTTGATCGTGACGACGGCAAAGCCCTGCCCGGCGTAGGTCTGCGGGTTCCAGCGATAGTGGAAATCGTTTGTCATCGCGCCCTGCGGACCACCGTGGATGATGAAGGCGACCGGATACTTGCGGCCGGCGCGGTAGTCAACCGGCTTGACCACATAGCCCTGCACCGAATCACCCTTCGCACCCTGGAAGGTGAAGAAGGTCGGCTCGCCGAAGCGGATGTCCTTCAGGCGCGCGGCGTTGAATCGCGTGATCTGCTTCAGCCCCTTGCCGCGCAGATCCGCGGTGTAGAGGTCGGTCGGGCGCTTGAGGTCGTTGCGCGCAGCGACCAGGCCTTTCGCGCCGATGTCGAAACCGGCCACCTTGCCGCCGGCAACGGCGCGCACGGCCTTGCCGCTGGCGACGTCGATCGCGAACAGCGGATGCTCGCCCTTGTCATCGCTGGTCGTGTAAAGGGTCTTGCCATCGGCCGACAGCTTCAGGCCCGATGCGGAGCGGTCCCAGTCCGGCGCGACTTCCCGCTTGGCGCCATTGCTCAGATCCATGGCCCAGATGCCGAAGCGGTCGGCCTCGAAACCGGGGCGCTTCATCGCCAGCCAGTACAGCGTCTTTCCATCGTGCGAAGGCAGCGGATAGCCGTCCCAGGCCGGGTTGTCGGCGGTCAGGTTCAGCGGCGCGGCGGAACCGTCCGTCGGCACCGCGTAGATGTCGAAGTTGGTCGACCACGGCTCGGTCGTGCCGGCGATGCGCACGTTGTAATAGACCATCGCGCCATCGGGCGAGAACGCGTATTCGCTCTCGTCGCCGAACGGCTTGGAAGGAACGTCGCCATCGACGCCCTTGGTCAGCAGGCGCGGCTCGCCCTGCGCACGGCCATCGCCGCCTAGGTCCGCGACGAACAGCTGCGAACGGCGGCCATCGGCCCAGGTGTCCCAGTGGCGGATGAACAGCTTGTCGTAGACGGTGCCGGTGGCCTTGTCCGCCTTGCGCTCGGCCAGACGCTGCGTGGTGCAGGCAAGGTTCTCGCAATCGGTGAAGACGTCCATCGACAGCAGCAGGCGCTTGCCGTCCGGCGAGGACTTGAAGCTGCCGACGTCGAGCGGCGACCAGGTGATCTGGCGCGGCGCGCCGCCCTTGGCATCCACCTGCCACACCTGGCTGACGCCATCCTTTGCGGCGAGGAAGTAGAGGCTGGCGCCATCGGGCGACCAGCGCGCACCGGACGCGCCGAGGGCGGCGTCGGTCACTCGAACCGGCGCGCCGCCGCGCGTCGGCGCCACCCAGATGCTGTTGCGGCCACGGTTTGCGTCGTAGTCGGTCTCGCGCACCGAAAAGGCGATGCGGTTTCCATCCGGCGACAGCACGGGATCGCTGACGCGATCGAGCATGACCAGATCCTGCACATTGAACGGATGCGACGCGGCGGTCGCGACGGCGGGCAGCGCAGCGCAAAGCGCCACGGCAAGGGCGAACTTCATCGACTTCTCCCAGGGGCAACGTTGGACGCGAAATTTTACCCGCATTTCCCGCTGGAATCGTCGCCCATGCAGAGTGTCTTCAGCTGCTCGCCGCGTGACGAGATGCCCAAACTACAGAGAGCGCTACTCAGCCAAGCCTCACCGCTTCTGCCCCATGCATCTCGGATATTCCACCGCATGCATCCGCGCTGAATCGATCACACGTCGAATCCGTCGTCGAAGATCTGATCGGCGGCAAGAGTGTATTCCAGCATCGCGCAGTTATCGCACTGTGCGGGAATTTGCGGTTCGAAGTCCAGCCGATACGAAGACACGAACGCCTCGTCGGAACTCCATCGACGCAGCAGCAGCCGCCGTCCCTGATAGGTTGCGCTGACGTCGTAACGTCCGACGGGGACGCCGTGGAAGATGCGGTCGTTCGAACCGCGCAGCCTCAACACGGACCCCTCGCTGCCATCGACAAGCGGCCCGACGGGGCGAAACGTGAACTCGATCTGGTCATCGGCGATGTACACGCCCGGGAAGTGATCGAAGGCAACCAACCCGCCGTAATTACCAGACAAGGGTTCGGGCATCACTCCACTCAGCTTCCAAGTGAAATTGCGCACCGCGCCTTCGCCACCGAAGCCGGCGCTGTTGTCCGGATGCAGCCAGAACGTGTAGGTCTTTCCGTTGTAACCCACTCGGTGCTGTGCGAAGGCGTACCACGATCCGGCCACCAGCTTGATGGCGTATCGACCATCGGCGCCGCTGATCGTGGACAGGTTCGAGTTGAAGTAGATACCGTGGTCCGCGATGACCGCGACCCCGGACATCGGTCGTCCTGCCGAGTCCTTCACGACACCGGCCAGCACACCGCCCTGCCGATGAAAGCCGTCGTCCGGATGGCCGACCTGCTCAACAATGGCGGACTGCCCGCTCGTAGCGAGCGAAACCACCGAAGGCTCGACATCGCCTTGCAAGTGCGAGGCGCCGAGCGTCGCCTTCTCGAAGGAATCGAAGAAGATGCCATCACCGCGGAATTCGTAGGCACCGATATCCGCCCGTGAAGCTGCGGCATTGTGATGGGAGGGATCGCTCCAATTCCGCACAAAACCGCTGCCGCGCTGATCCCATGTGAGGTTCCCGGAATTGCTGCCACGATCGACTACGGGGCTGTCAGCCGGAATCGGATGAAGCGGAACGAAGCCGCCGCCATGCGCGGTCGTGAGCGATCTGAAACGTGATTCCGTCGCAAACAAGTTGCCCTCGTTCGTGCCGTTGATGACTTCGCTTCCGGGCATGGTGCGGAACGAGGAATACCTCACGTTCAAGACGCTCGGATAGGTCGTGGAAGTTGATTTGTGCGCGATGTCGCCGAATCCACCGGTCTGACCGTTCGTGTTGCCATCGAACAAGGTGCTGTGCACGCTCACCGTGGCAGCGGTCGAAGCGATCCACAACGCTCCGGCCTCTGCGCTGCCGGGAATGGGATGGTCGGGCGCGGCGCGGTTCTCAGCGAAGGTCGAGTTGCGGATCGTCATCAACCCCTTGGCGATGGCCACGGCGCTGCCGATGCCGGACCGATGTAGCGACTTGTTCCCGGACAACGTCGTGTTCTCGATGATGCCTTCGGTCACACCCGTGCCCTCGGAGCCGGACCAGTGCAGGCCGCCGCCCAGCGTCTCGCGCACTTCATTGCCGACC
>JASLGB010000164.1 GCA_030150315.1 Dokdonella sp.
TCGTAGTTCTTGGCGAAGCCGAGCTTCACCGCGAGTTCGTTGTAATTGATGCCGTAGCCGGGATTGGCGCCCGGATAGATCGCGCGCAGCAGCGACACGTCGAGGCTGGCGTTCTCGCCGAGATCGGTCTTCCAGCCGAGCACGAAGTCGACTTCCGAATGGATGCCGTCACCCGGATCGCCGAAATCCATGCGTCCGGCCCAGATCTGGCCGTAGAAACCGCTCTGGTGGTACAGCCCGACCTCGCCCTGGATGCCGGGTTTTCCATCGGTCTGCGACAAGCCGCGCCAGATGTAGTCGCTGCCGACGGTGACGTAGCCTTCCGTTGTCCACGCGGCATCTTCCGCTGCCATGGCTGCCGGGGCGATCGCGAAGGCGGCAAGCGCCGCGCACAGGTGACTGATTTTCATTGCAAATCCATCCTGACCGCCGAACGCGGACGCGCGCATTCTAGTGCCCAGCGGAGCCGGCGCGAAGCGGGTGCGGAAAATGCCCGCAGGGATTGCCGCGACCGCACGCAGGGGCGATCCTAGACGCACGTCTGCGCGGCGCCCCCGCGCTTCATCCATCTCGACTCGGGGATACCACATGAATCTTCGCCACGGCCTCGCCCTGCTGGCCCTTCCGATCGCCCTTGCCGCCTGCGGTGGCTCGAACGAACCGGCCGCCCCGGCGAAACCGGCGTCGGAATCCGCCGCGCCCGCCCCCGCCGCCAGCGCCGAGGAAAAGAAGCTAAACGTCTACAACTGGTCCGACTATGTCGCCGAGTCCACGATCCCGGACTTCGAGCAGCGCACCGGCATCAAGGTGACCTACGACGTCTACAGCGAAAACGAAGTGCTCGACGCCAAGCTCAAGGTCGGCAATTCCGGCTACGACGTGGTGTTTCCGACCGCGCGCCCTTTCGCGCAGCGCCAGCTCGCGGCCGGTCTCTACGCGCCGCTGGACAAGGCCAAGCTGCCGAACTGGAACAAGCTCGACCCGGCCATGCTGGCCAGCCTCGAGGGCATCGACCCGGGCAATGCGCATCTGGTGCCGTACATGTGGCACACCACCGGAATCGGCTACAACCCGGCCAAGATCAAGGCCGCGCTCGGCGACGATTTCGTGCTCGATTCGTGGAAGCAGCTGTTCGATCCGAAGGTGGCCCAGAAGCTGAAGTCCTGCGGCATCGCCCTGCTCGACGACGAGCAGGAAGGCTTCGCGATCGCGCTGTTTGCGCTTGGCAAGAACCCGAACTCGACCGACCCGGCTGATCTCGAGGCCGCCGCGGCCGAGTTCGCCAAGATCCGCCCCTACGTCCGCTACTTCAACAACAGCCAGTACATCAACGACCTCGCCAACGGCGACGTCTGCATCGCCCACGGCTACTCCGGCGACGTGGTGCAGGCGCGTGACCGCGCGGCGGAATCGGGCAATGGCGTGGAAGTGGCCTATGTCGTGCCGAAGGAAGGCGGCCTGCGCCAGCTCGACGTGATCGCGATTCCGACCGATGCCCGGCACAAGGGCAATGCGCACGCGTTCATCGACTACCTGCTGGAACCCAAGGTCTCGGCCGCGATCACCGACTTCGTCAACTACGCCAGCCCGAACCTCGAAGCGAAGGCGCTGGTGAAGCCGGAAATCGCCTCCGACACGGCGGTGTTCCCGAGCGAGGCGACCACGGCCACGCTGGTGGATCCGGCCACCCTGCCCGACGACGTGCAGCGCGAACGCGTGCGCACCTGGACGCGCATCAAGTCCGGCCGCTGATCTTCCGCCGTTCGCCCACCGCACCCGACCCGGAGATTCGTCGATGGCGCAACCCGGCCGCCGCCAGGCACCGATCGAGCCCTGGCAGGAACCTGACGCCCAGCCGTTCCTGCGCATCCGCAACGTGACCAAGACCTTCGGCACCACCTATGCCGTCGACGACGTCAGCGCGGATGTCTACAAGGGCGAGTTCTATTCGCTGCTCGGCGGCTCGGGCTGCGGCAAGAGCACCCTGCTGCGCATCCTTGCCGGGCTGGAAACGCCGGACAAGGGACAGGTGCTGCTCGGCGAACTGGACATCACCCACCTGCCGCCCTACGAGCGGCCGGTGAACATGATGTTCCAGAGCTATGCGCTGTTCCCGCACCTGTCGGTGGCGCAGAACGTCGCCTTCGGACTGCACCAGGAGCGCATGGGCCGCGGCGAAATCGCCGATCGCGTCGCCGCGATGCTCGATCTGGTGCAGCTCAAGGACTACGGCCGACGCAAGCCGGACCAGCTTTCCGGCGGCCAGCGCCAGCGCGTGGCGCTGGCGCGCGCGCTGGCCAAGCAGCCGAAACTGCTGCTGCTGGACGAGCCGCTCGGCGCGCTGGACCGCAAGCTGCGCGAACAGACGCAGTTCGAGCTGGTCGGCATCCAGGAGCGCATCGGCATCACCTTCATCACGGTCACGCACGACCAGGAAGAAGCGATGACCATGTCCAGCCGCGTCGCGGTGATGGATGCCGGCAGAATCGTGCAGGTGGCCACGCCCGCGCAGTTGTACGAATTCCCGGCCAACCGTTTCGTCGCCGGCTTCATCGGCGCGGTCAACCTGTTCGATGGCCGCGTGTCCGAGCAGCAGGGCGAGGACCTGGTTTTCCATTGCGAGGCACTCGGCGGCGAGTTCCTGATGTATCACGGCGATCCACTGCCGATCGGCACGCCGGTGACCGTCGCGGTGCGCCCGGAAAAAATCAGCGTGCACGACACGCGCCCGAGCGATCGCCGCAACGCGGTGCACGGCAAGGTCGTGGAAATCGCCTATCTCGGCGACGTGTCGATCTACCACGTCGCCACCGACCACGGCCAGGTCGTGCGCGTGCAGATCACGCACGAAGCGCGCTACTCGCGCCCGCACTACAGCTGGGACGACGAGCTGTGGGTGTCGTGGGACCCGGACGACGGCGTGGTGCTGACCTCGTGAGCGGCTTCAGCTGGCTGGGTTTCTGGAATCAGGTCTTCAGCGGACTGGTGCGGCGCGTCGGCCTGCTCGGCCGCGAGCTGCGCCAGCGTCGCGGTCGCCTGCTCGTGGCCGGCATCCCGATGCTGTGGCTCGGGTTGTTCTTCCTGCTGCCGTTCCTGATCCTGGCCAAGATCAGCCTGTCGACGATCGACCCCAACGCGCAGCCGCCCTATTCCAGCATCGTCGCGCTGACCGCCGACTGGCACCTGCGCCTCGACTTCAACCTCGACAACTACCGTCGCCTCTGGCAGGACTCGCTCTACTTCGGCGCCTACCTCAACTCGCTCAAAACCGCCGCGATCTCGACCTTCTTCTGCCTGCTGATCGGTTTTCCGATGGCGCTCGGCATCTCGCGCGCGAGCGAGCGCTGGCGCCTGCCATTGCTGATGATGGTGATCCTGCCGTTCTGGACCAGCTTCCTGATCCGCATCTACGCCTGGATCGGCCTGCTCAAGGACCAGGGCCCGCTGAACAACCTGCTGCTCTGGCTCGGCGTCATCGACGAGCCGCTGCACATCCTCTATTCCAACACGGCGGTCTACATCGGCATCGTCTATTCCTACCTGCCGTTCATGGTGCTGCCGCTGACCGCAACCCTGCTCAAGCTCGACCGCAGCCTGCTGGAAGCGGCCTTCGACCTTGGCTGCAAGCCGATCCGCGCGTTCTGGCACGTGACCTTTCCGCTGTCCCTGCCCGGAGTCATCGCCGGCAGCCTGCTGGTGTTCATTCCGGCGGTCGGCGAGTTCGTCATTCCCGACCTGCTGGGCGGCCCGGACTCGCTGATGATCGGCCGCGTGCTGTGGACCGAATTCTTCCAGAGCCGCGACTGGCCGCTGGCGTCGGCAGTGGCGATGGCGATCCTGCTGCTGATCGTGATTCCCACCCTGCTGTTCGAGCACCTGCAAAGCCGCCGCGCGGCGCAGGAGGGCGGACGATGAAATCGCGCTCGACCTTCGTGTTCACGATGATGGCGTTCGGCTACGCCTTCCTTTACGTGCCGATCCTTTCGGTCATCGTCTACTCGTTCAACGCCTCGCGTCTGGTCACCGTGTGGGGTGGGTTTTCCACGCAGTGGTACAGCGCCCTGTTTCGCAACACCGCCATCCTCGAAGCTGCCGGCCGCAGCCTGCTGGTAGCAACGATGACGGCGACGCTCGCCGTCGCCATCGGCACCTTGGCCGCCGTCGCGCTGACGCGCTTCCAGCGCATGCGCGGTCGCCCCCTGCTGTCGCTGATGACGTCCGCACCGCTGGTGATGCCCGAGGTCATGCTGGGCCTGTCGGCGTTGCTGCTGTTCGTCGGCCTGCAGCAATGGGTCGGCTGGCCCGGCGGCCGCGGGCTGATGACCATCACGATCGCGCATACGACGTTCTGTTCCGCCTACGTCACCGTCATCGCGCAATCGCGCCTGGCGCAGATGGACGAAAGCCTGGAGGAAGCGGCGCTCGACCTCGGCGCGCGGCCGTGGAAGGTGTTCTTCCTCGTCACCCTGCCGGTGATTTTCCCGGCGCTGGCGGCCGGATGGCTGCTCGCGTTCACGCTTTCGCTCGACGATCTGGTGGTCGCCAGCTTCGTCTCCGGGCCCAGTTCGACCACCTTGCCGATGCTGATCTATTCCAAGGTGAAGTTCGGCGTCACCCCGGAAATTAACGCACTGGCCACCCTCATCGTGCTGGTGGTGACCCTGCTGATCGTCGGCGCAACGCTGTTCATCCACCGCCGCAGCCGCAACGGAACGCGCTGATCCGGGCCGGCCGATTCGCCTGCGACGTCGCGTTTCTTCCCGAAACGGGCGAGGAGGCGGATAATCCCGGCCCGTTTTCGCGCGACTTGCCATGTCTTTCGTTCCTGGACAACGCTGGATCTCCAACGCCGAACCCGAACTCGGCCTCGGTACCGTGGTACGCCTCGACGGGCGCACGGTACAAGTCCTGTTCGCCACCGCCGGCGTGCTGCGCCTTTACGCCATCCACGCCGCGCCGCTGGCGCGCGCCGAATTCCGCGTCGGCCAGAAGATCTCGGGACAAAAGCGCAACTTCGTCGTCGAGCGCGTCAGCACCGTCGATGGGCTGATCCGCTATCACGGCGCCGACATCGAATTGTCGGAAGCCGAACTCGACGATGCACAACCGATTTCGCGCGCCGACGAGCGACTGCTGTCGACCCGCATGGACGCGCCTGACCGCTTCGACTTCCGCCAGCAGGCCCTGTCGCGCCGCGCCGAAGCCATGCGATCGCCTGCGTTCGGACTGGCCGGCGCGCGCGTCGACCTGATTCCGCACCAGTTGCGCGTGGCCGAGATCGTCGCGCAGCGCCAGCCGCCGCGCGCCCTGCTCGCCGATGAAGTCGGCCTCGGAAAGACCATCGAGGCCGGCATGATCCTCGCGCGCCTGCTCGCCACCGGGCGCGTGTCGCGGGCGCTGGTGCTGGCACCCGGCAGCCTTGCCAGCCAATGGCTGATCGAGCTGCTTCGCCGCTTCAATCTGTCGTTCGCGCTGTTCGACGAGGAGCGCTGCGAATCGATCGAACTGTCCGACCCGACTTCCAATCCGTTCGAGGACGAGCAGTGTGTGCTCGCCGACATCGGCTGGCTGGCCGCAGCGCCCAAGCGCGCGGCGCAGATCGCCGAAGCCGGCTGGGACCTGGTCGTGGTCGACGAAGCACACCACCTCGAATGGACGGCGGAAGCGGCCAGCCCGTCGTACACGCTGGTGGAAAAACTCGCCGCCACCTCGCCCGGCCTGATCCTGCTCACCGCCACACCGCAGCAGCTCGGTCGCAGCGGCCATTTCGCGCGCCTGCGCCTGCTCGATCCGGCGCGCTATGTCGATCTGGACGCCTTCACTGCCGAATCCGACGGCTATGTGCGCCTGTCGGCGATTGCCGCGCAGCTGCTCGACGCGCAAGCGCTCTCGCCCGCCGAACACGCGGAACTGGAATCGCGCTTTGCCGGCGACAACGATGCGCTCGGCCGGCTTGCCGATTACGAAGCCGACCGCGCCGCGAACGCGAGCGCCCTGCTCGATGCGCTGATCGATCGCCACGGCACCGGCCGGGTGATGTTCCGCAACCGCCGCGCGCAGATCGGCGGCTTCCCGCGGCGCATCGGCCATGTCGGGACGCTCGACGGCAGCACGCTGGACGACGCGCAGCGGCAGGCGCTGCTGGCCGAATTCCACGCCGATGCCCAGTCGCGCGCGCCGGTGGTCGAACTCGACTACGGCACCGACCCGCGTCTGGCGTGGCTGCTCGATCTCATCGAAAAGCTGGCCGGCGAAAAGCTGCTGCTGATCTGCCGCACGCAGGCCAAGGTGCTCGCTTTGGAAGAGGCACTGCGCACCAGGAGCGGCGTCAAGCTCGCGCGCTTCCACGAAGGCATGACGATCCTTCAGCGCGACCGCAACGCGGCGTTCTTCGC
>JASLGB010000214.1 GCA_030150315.1 Dokdonella sp.
GCCAGCCACAGCGACGCAGGATCCCGGCGCAAAGACGGCGGCGCCAATTGGGTGCGAGCTGCGGAATCGACGGCGGCAGTGGAACCTGCACGACGCCCTTCATTCACCGCTCCAGTCGCCACGGCCGCGCGTGCGCTTGATCGCCGAGCGCGTCTTCTTGGCCTCGATGCGGCGCTCTTTCGAAGCCCGTGTGGGACGCGTCGCGACGCGCGCCTTCGGCACCACCAGCGCGGCGCGCACGATGTCGGCCAGGCGTGCGCGCGCGTCCTCGCGGTTCTTGGCCTGATCGCGGAAGCGATTGGCCTGGATCACCAGCACGCCCTCGTCGGTCAGGCGCCGGTCGCGCCGCGCGAGCAGGCGCTCGCGCACGGCTTCGGGCAGCACGCGCGAGGCGCCCACGTCGAAGCGCAACTCGACCGCGCTGGCGACCTTGTTCACGTTCTGGCCGCCGGGACCGGCCGCGCGCACGAAGCGCTCGACCAGTTCGTCGTCGGGCAGGATCAGCGTGTCGGTGACGGCAACCACATCGACGGATCCGTCTTGCTCAGCTCTTGGGCTTCAGGGACAGGGCGCGGTGCGCGCTGTCGAGCAGCTTCTCGACTTCACCGGCCGTCTTCTCGATGCCATCGGAATCGCCGTTGCGGGCGTAGTTCTCCATCGTGCGGCGCAGGCGGCCGAGCGTGGCGGAGCAGTAGTTGGCGATGATGCCGACGCGCGGATTGACGTTCGGCGTGCGTGTCATTTCGATCACCTGCTGGCAGGCGCTTTCGGCCTTGGCCAGGGTCGCGCCGTGCGCGCCGAGATCGACATCCGGGTCCGGCGCCTGCATGCCGTCGGGCGCGGTTTCCGGCGTACCCGCCAGCGGAGCCGGCTGCCAGTCGGCCGGGGCCTTTTCCTGCTGCGCGCGCTGCGGCGGCGCTTTCTTTTCCGTCGGCGCTCCGTCCAGCAGGGACATCGCGCGGCGCACGGCGGCGGGCGCGCTGATTTCGGCGAACGTGAGCTTGTCCGGGTTGCGTGCGGCGTCGGAGATCCAGCCGTCGACGCGCGTTCGGCAGGCCTTGCGACCGCTCTCGCCGGCCGAGCGCATCGGCAGGTTGTTCAGCAGTTCCTTGTCGTCCGACCAGGCGCGCAGGCATTCGACCGCCAGCGCATCGACCGGCGGCGTGGTGCCGGGAACCGTCGGGCGCTCGCTGCGCAGCAGCGTGCCGAGCTGTGCTTCGGTCGGTTCGCGCTTGCCAGAACAGGCGCTTGCACCGACGGCGCAGGCGATCGCGACGATCAGGATCTTCTTCATGGAACGGGTTCTCCAGACGGTAACGGGAAAGTCTAGGTGCTTCGGCGCGCCAGTGCGAAACAGGCGGCGGCGCCGACCACGCCCGGCCACGCCGGCCACGGCAGGCCGGCATGACGCGGCGCTTCGGAAAGAACCGCCAATGCGGCCACCGTAACCAGCAACGACACGCCCAGCGACAGCCAGACCGCGACGCGCTGGCCGCGGCGGATGCGCTGGTCGAGCGCCTTCAGATCGTCGGACGCGATGCGAAGTTCCATGCCGCCGGTGGTCGCCTGCCGCAGGTAGTCGTGCAGCAGTTGCGGCATTTCCGGTGCGGCAGCCAGCCATTCCGGCACGCGGCGACGCAGCGCCTTCAGCACCGCGCGCGGCCCGCGACGACGGAACCAGATGCGTTCCAGCACGGGCTTGGCGACCGCCCAGATGTCGATCGTCGGATCGAGCAGGCGGCCGACGCCCTCGATGTTGAGCAGAGTCTTCTGCAGCAGGATCAGCTGCGGCTGCAGCGTGAGTTCGTGCCGGCGCGCGGTCTGGAACAGCTTGACCGTGACCTCGGCCAGCGAGATTTCGCTCAAGGGGCGCGTGAAGTACGGTTCGCACACCGCGCGCACGGCCGCTTCCAGTTCGTCCAGGCGCGCGGTCGCCGGCATCCAGCCAGCGCGCACATGCAGCTCGGCGATGCGCGCGTAGTCCTGGTTGAACAGCGCGAGGAAATTCTCCGCCAGCCAGTACTGGTCGCGCTCGGGCAGCGATCCCATGATGCCGCAGTCGAGCGCGATGAAGCGCGGATCGTGCGGGAATTCCGGGTCGACCCAGATGTTGCCGGCGTGCGCATCGGCGTGGAAGAAGTTGTCGCGGAACACCTGCGTGTAGAACAGGCGCACGCCCTTCGCCGCGAGCTTGACCCGATCCACGCCGGCGGCGTCGAGCGCGGCCAGGTCGTCGACCGGAATGCCGCGCACGCGCTCCAGCGTGAGCACGCCGTCGGTGGTGTGCGACCACACCACTTCCGGCACGTAGAGATCATCGGAGCCGGCGAAATTGCGCCGCAGCAGGGACGCGTTGGCGCCCTCGCGCTGCAGGTCCAGCTCGTTGGTCAGCGTCGTCTCGATTTCGGCCACGACATCGCGCGGACGGATCTTGTCGGGCTTGGGATGCACGCGCTCGGCGATACCGGCCAGCGCATGCAGCAGCGCGATGTCGTCGTCGATGCGCGTGTGGATGTCCGGCCGCAGGATCTTCACCACTACCTCGCGCGCGGGCGCGGTCGGCGTGGCCGGCAGTTCCGCCGCGTGCACCTGGGCGATCGAGGCCGAAGCCAGTGGCACGTCCTCGAAGCGCGCGAAGCGCTCGGCCACCGGCGCGCCGAGCGCGCGTTCCACCGCAGCGCGCGCGATGGCCGCATCGAACGGCGCGACCTGGTCCTGCAAGGTGGTCAGCGCATCGGCGATGTCCGGCGGCACGAGGTCGCGGCGGGTGGACAGGATCTGCCCGAACTTGACGAAGATCGGGCCCAGGTCCGTGAGTGCCAGCACCAGCCGGCGACCGCGCGGCAGGGCCAGCAGCTCTGCGCTGGGCGACGGCGACAACAGGCGCAGCAGCGCCAGCGAACGCGGGCGGCGCGCCCTCGGCACCAGTTCGTCAAGACGGTAGCGGGCGAGCACGCGCGCGATGCGCAGCAGGCGCGGAATCTGTCGCAGCGGAATCACGGTGCGGCGATTCCGCGGCGCGCAACGAGGCGCTGCACGCGCGCTTCGAGGCGATCGGCCTGCTCGCGCGCCGCATCGACCTCGTCGAGGAACTGGTCCAGTTCGGCGCGCGGCACCAGGTCACGCCCTTCTTCGGTCAGGAACTCGGCGCCGTCGCGCAACAGCGCACCGGCGGATGCGCGCGACCACGCCAGCGCACCGCGCACGGCCTGTGCGATGCGGAAGCCGACTACGTCGCCGAACACGCGCGTGAACGCCTCGTCGAAGTCCGGCGCGAAGCCGCTCGCCAGCCGCTCCAGCCGGCGTGCCAGCTCGGCGTCGCCGGCAATTTCCACGCTGCCCGGCGCCACCGCGCCCTCGCGGCCGCGCGCCAGCGCGAGTCCGAGCAAGGTGCCGGGTGTCGCCGCGACGCGCAGTGCACTGGCCGCCTCGAACGCCGGGCCGATGCGCAGCCGCGCGCCATCGACCGCGACGCGCATCGACGGCAGCGTGCCCTTGAAGTCGATCGTGAGGGCGCGGCCATCGAGCGCGGGCAGGCGCGCGCGCGTCTGCTCGTCGAGCGCGACGAGGCGGTTGAGCGCGGCTTCCAGCGCACGGCCAAGCACGGCGAGGATCGGGTTCGGCGCGCTCGGCGCGCCAGGGGAAGAGGCAGCGGACATGGGCGACGATTCTACCTGCCCGCGCGCCGGCTCGGCCGGCATTCAGGTCGTGTCGCCGATGTCGCGGCAGAATCGGCTGTCCCCACTCCGGCGACAGGTGGCTCCGATGATTCTTCGATGGCTGGCCGCAAGCTTGATCGGCCTGGCTTGCAGCAGCGGTACGCTCGCGGCCTTGCAGGCCAGCGGCCAGGCGCCGTCCGGTGCCTGGTACCGCATCGAGGCGCCCGATGGCTGGAAACCCGGCGATGCGCTGGTGCTGTACCAGCACGGCCTCGACTTCAGCGACGCCAAGGGGCCGCCGGGACTCGGCCCGCTGAAATCGCTGATGCTGTCGGAAGGCTATGCGGTCGCCGCAAGCTCGTTCCGCCAGCGCGGCTGGGCGCTGTTCAGCGCGGTGGAGGACAACCGCGAACTGCTGGCGCTGGTCGAGCGCGAGATCGGCCGCCCCGGCGAAATCATCCCTTTCGGCGGCTCGCTCGGTGGCCTCGTCGCGCTGAAGGTGGCCGAAGCGCCGGGGTTTCCGCCCGTGCATGCGGCCTATTCGCTGTGTCCGGCCGCTGCCGGCTCGCGCATTTGGGACATCGCAATCGACCTGCGCCTGGCCTACGACGTGGTCTGCCGCAATGCCGGCGACCTGCCCAGGGGCTCCGCACCGTATCCGTGGGCGCGCAACCTCGACGGCATTCCCGACAATCTCGGCAACCTCGAGGATCAGATCCAGCTGCTGCCGAGCCTGATCGGCCTCAACCAGTGCACCGGCGTGAACCTGCCCGAGCCGTTGCGCAGCAGCGACAAGCGCCGGCGCCTGAAGCAGCTGATGGAGTTCATGCACATCACCGACGAGAAGTTCTTCGTCACCAACATCGCCTACACGCTGTTCGTGATGAGCGATCTGGTACGCGCGCCGGACAAGCTCGACGGCCACAATCCGTTCACCACAGCCGGTGTCGACTACGGCAGCGACCCGATGATCCAGGCGGAAATCGCGCGCATCGTGGCCGAGCCGCGCGCGGCCGAACGGTTGCGCCAGGTTTCCGATTTCCGCGGCGACGTCGGCGATGCCAAGGTGTTGTCGCTGCATACCAGCGGCGACCAGCTGGTGATTCCGTCGAATCAGGAATTCCTGCGCAAGGCGCTGCCGGCCGACCAGCTGGTCAGCGTGCTGGTGGACGAGGCGAAGCCATCCCACTGCGGCTTCAGCGAGGCGGAAGGCGTGGCCGGCTGGGAGGCGCTGCGTGCGTGGCGCGCCGGGGCGGCGCAACCGACCGCGACGAGCCTGCAAGGCCTGTGCGAGGACATCGTCGCCAGCGGCGCAATCGCGGGCGACTGCCGCTTCGATCCGGTCTCCGCCATCGTGCCGTTCGACGACTTGGTGCGGCCGCGTCCGGCGGAAGACCTGCCGCCGCCGCGGCGTTCGGATCGGCCCTTGCCGATTCCGCGCCCGACCGGCCCCCGCGTGGTGCGTTAGACAGCTGCCGCGGCGCGCCCGAGTGGCGTGCCGCGAACTCGTTGCCATCGAATGGATTGCCGATCGGGCCGGCTGCTGGCCGGATCGGCGTTCGCGCGGATCAGTTGTCGATCGGGAACGTCTCGACCGTGCCGTCCTTGCTGCGCTGCTCGATGCGCATCGTCGGCTTGGCCGCGTCGCGCGCGACCGGCCCGCAGTGGAATGCGCGCCACGACTGCTCGCCGTCGCGCGGTTCGCCCAGTGGCTGGATGGTGTCGGCATTCATGCCGGCGGCCTCGTTGCGCGCCATGACTTCCAGTTCGTCGCGCACCTTCAGGTCGCGGCGATTCACCGGGCCGACATGGTCGAGCACGGAAACGGTGACGCGGCCGAGGTCCTTGCAGCCGGAAGGCGCGCCGTTCCAGGCGACGCGCACTTTCTGGCCGCCGGAATCGAGCTTGATGCCCCAGCTGCAGGCGGCCAGCGGCGTCAGCGCGACAGCAGCCAGCAGCAGGGTTCGGGGGGTCGACTTAGTCGCTGTGATGTCCGGAATGGGATGCCGCCGGAGACGTTCCGCCCGGCAAGGCTGTGCCGCCACGCGCCGGCGCTTGTGGCGGTGATGGCCGCTGCGGTCTGCGCCGCAGCGGCCCGGTCGACGATCAGCGCAGCGGCTTGCCGTCCGCGTCGATGACCTTGATCTCGCCGATCTTGAGGTCGCGCACCGGCTTTTCGATCTTCTTGAGGTCGCCGACGACCACCCAGGTCAGGGCGTCCGGATGGATGATCTCGCGCGCGGCGCCCTGCACGTCGGCGTCTTTCTGCGCCTCGATGCGGCTCTTCAGCGTCTGCACGAAGTCGTCAGGACGGTCGTACAGCACGATCGAGTTCAGCGCGCCAAGCACCGCGCCGGTGGTCTGGTATTCACCCGGCATGCTGCGCACGTCACCGACCTTGATCTTCTCGATTTCCTCGTGCGTCAGCGGCTTCGGCCCGATCACGTCCCTGGCCTCGCGCAGGATCTCGGCCACCGACTCGGCCGTCTTGTCGGTCTGCACCGGCGCGTACATCATGAATGGCCGTTGGCCGAGCGCATTGGACAGGAAGCTGCCGGCGCCGTAGGCCCAGTGCTTGTCCTCGCGCAGGTTCATGTTGAGGCGCGAGGTGAAGCTGCCGCCGAACGCGCCGTTCATGGTCTGGATCTCGAGGTTGTTCTTCACCTTGGTCGACGGCGCGACGCTGCCGGCGAGGATCAGCGACTGCTTCGCGCCGGGGCGGTCCATCAGGTACACGCGCGGCTGCCTGGGCAGCGGCACTTCGGCCAGGTTCTTCTTCGGACGCGGCTGGGCCGGCGCCTTCCAGTCACCGAAGGCGGCATCGAGCTTGGCCACGATCGCCTCGAGTGTGGTGTCGCCGGCGACCAGGATGCGCGCGTTGTCCGGACGGATGTGGTCGTGCGTCCAGGCACGCAGGTCGTCGCGGGTCAGCGACTGGATCGACGCCTCGGTGCCCGAGCCGGTGAACGGGATGGCGTAGGCATGCCCTTCGCCGTACAGCAGCGGCGGCAGCGTGCGCAGCGCAAGGCCGGTCGGCTGCGTCTTTTCCTGCGCGATACTGGCCAGCCACTGGCCGCGGATGCGCGCGAAGTCTTCTTCACGGAACGCGGCATTGCGAATGATGTCGGCGTACAGCGCGAGCGACGGTTCCAGCTCGGAGGTCAGCGCATTCAGGCTGACGCTGGAGGAATCGAGCCCCGAACCGGAACCGATCTGCGCACCGAGGCGTTCGGCGCGGCGCGCGATCTCGAGCGAATCCAGATCCTTCGTGCCTTCATCCAGCATCGCCATCGTGAACGCGGACGTGCCGAGCTTGCGCCCCGCGTCCGACGCGTAGCCTGCGTCAAACAGCATCAGCATCTGCACCACCGGAATCGCGCGGCGCTCGGACAGCACCACCTCGATGCCGTTCTTGAGCTTTCCGCGCTGCAGCTTCGGGAACGCCAGCGACGGGAACGTATCCACCGACGGCACGCCCTTGCTGCGGTCGACGTCGGACTTCACGGTGCGCCATTCCTGCTTCGGCGGCAGCTTCGCTTCGGGCCGGCCGGCCAGTTCCGGTCGGCCGGGGCGATCGAGCTCGTCTTCGTTGGAGAAGTCCGCATCGGCCGCGGCCGGGGTCACGGTCAGCGTGTAGTCGCCCTGGGCGATCCACTTCTTCGACGCGGCCAGCACGGCCGCCGGCGTGGCGGCGTCCATGCGCGCGAGGTCGGTTTTCCACGCGGCCGGATCGTTGCGGTAGACCTGCCCTTCGGCGAGCAGGCTGGCCTTGTTGTTGACGCGCTCGAGCGAGCGCACCAGGGCCGCGCGTGCGCGCGTCTTGACCCGATCCAGCTCGTCGGCACTGGGGCCGTCCTTCAGGAACCGGGCCCATTCCTCGGCGATGGCGGCTTCCACCTTGGCCGGATCGACGCCGTTCTTGACGTCGACCTGCAGCTGCAATTGCGAAGCCAGCGCGAACGGCTGCACCGACACCGAAACGCTGTCGGCAAGCTTGTCGCGGTAGACCAGCCGCTCGTACAGGCGCGAGGTCTTGCCGCCGCCAAGCACGCTGGCCGCCAGGTCGAGCATGTCGGTGTCGGCATCGCCGAGCCACGGCAGGTTCCACTGGCGGTAGATGCGCGTCTGCGCGACGTGGTCTTCCATCGTGTCGCGCGTGGAGGCGGTGCGCGGCGCGGTCCACGGCTGCAGACGCGCCACCGGCGGCCCAGCGGGAATGTCGCCGAAGTACTTCAGCATTTTTTCTTTGGCCACCGCCGGCGTGATGTCGCCGACCAGCGCCACGGTGACGTTGGCCGCGCCGTAGTAGTCGTTGAACCACTGCTTGACGTCGGCCAGCGAGGCGGCGTCCAGGTCTTTCATCGACCCGATCGTGTCGTGATGGTACGGGTGATTGATCGGGTACGCGTTGGCACTGATGCGCTGGTCGACGCGGCCGTAAGGCTGGTTCTCGCCCTGGCGCTTTTCGTTCTGCACCACGCCGCGCTGCTCATCGAGGTCCTTCTGCGTGATCGCGCCGAGCAGATGGCCCATGCGGTCCGATTCCATCCACAGCGCCATGTCCAGCGCGGTGGTCGGCACGGTCTGGTAGTAATTGGTGCGATCGAACCAGGTGGTGCCGTTCTGGTCGGTCGCGCCGGCCAGCTCGAACGGACGGAAATACTCGTCACGGTGGTTTTCCGAGCCCTGGAACATCAGATGCTCGAACAGGTGCGCGAAGCCGGTCTTGCCCTTCGGCTCGTCGGCCGAGCCGACGCGGTACCAGACGCTGACCGCGACAACCGGCGCCTTGTGGTCTTCGCTGACGACCACGGTCAAGCCGTTCGGCAGCGTGAAGCGCGTGAACGGCACGTCGATGGCATCGGGCGGTGCGGCCGATACCGATTGGGCCAAGCCGAACGCGAACAGCGTGGTGGCAATCTTCTTGCGCATGTACAACTCCTTGGATGCGATGGTTCCGGCGGCAAGGCGCGAGGTGTCGACCCAATCCGGCGCCGGACTGGCTTGGATTGTGCCGCAACGCGCAGGTTCCGCGCGCTGCGGCGATCCAGGTCGGCTCAGGGATCGGAGCCGTCGAAGCCGTTGCGGAAGATCGTGTCGTCCAGCGCAAAGCCGGCCGACACCGTGCAATCGGCGGTGACCGGCGCGGTCGTGTAGACCAGCCCGGCCAGCGTTCCACCGCAGCCGCTCACGGCGCCCACGACGTGGCCGGCGTCCGGCTCCAGCGTGAACGCGATGGTGTGGCCGTCGATGACCTCCTGCGGCAGGCCCGGAATCAGGGAGCCACCCGCGCCCGCCGCGGGCGTCACGGTCCACGACAGCGGCGGCGGAATCATCGAGAACGTCGCCGACACGGTACAGTTGGCGGTGGCCGGTGCGGTCGTGTAGGTGGTGCCGCTGAGCGTGCCACCGCAGCCGGTGACCGAAGCGATGGCAAAGCCGCTGTTCGCCGTCACGGTGAAGGCCACGGTTTCGTTTTCTTCGACGGTCTGCGGCTGATTCGGTGTCAACGTGCCGCCCGCCCCCGCCTGTGGCGTGATGACGAAGGTCGGCGGAGTGGACGGCCCGTCGAAGCGCAGGATCCGGCCGTTTCCGGTAATCACATAGACATTGCCGTCGCTGTCCTCGCCGAAGCTGTAAACGTTCATAGACGGCGTGCCCGTCATCGTCGTATAGGTCCAGGTCGTGGCCGACGGATTGGCGTCGGCGACGCGGATCTTGCCGTCGCAGTAGTCGGAGAACAGGTATTTTCCGCGCAGCTCCGAAGCCGGACCGCGATAGACGTAGCCGCCAGTGGTCGAACACGCGCCGCCGCCGTGGCTGTACTCGATGACCGGCGCCACCGTGCCGGTCGTGGCCGGGCAGGTCTCGCCGCTGCCGCTCGGGCTGTAGTAACGGTTGGCCTCGCACATCTTCCAACCGTAGTTGCGGTTGCCGCTGGAGCCGGCGGCGCGGAAGTCGATTTCCTCGTACTGGTTCTGGCCGACGTCGCCGATCACCAGGTCACCGGTCTTGCGGTCGAAGCTCCAACGCCATGGATTGCGCAGGCCGTAGAGCCAGATCTCGCCGCATTTGTCGGTCGCGCCGGCATACGGGTTGTCGGCCGGGATCGAGTACTGCGCCGCCTGCCCGGCGGTCGCGCCGCACTGGTTGGCCGCAGCCGCCGCGGTCGGGTTGCGCACGTCCAGGCGCAGCATCTTGCCGAGCAGGTAGTAGCTCTTGCCACTGACCGTCTTCTTCCACAGGTCCTGCGCGAAGTTGTTCGGATCGCCGCCGGAGCCGCCATCGCCCATGCCCCAGTACAGATAGTTGTCCGGGCCGAACAGGATGTTGCCGCCGTTATGGTTGGTATAGATGTCGGGGATGCGCAGCACGACCTGTTCGCTGCCGGCGAACACGTTCGCCGCCGGATTGCTCGCAACCAGGCGGATCAGCACCTGATCGGCCACGGCGCCGAGCTTCGGCGTCGGATCACTCGACGGTGCGGTGTAGGTCAGGTACAGCGTGCCGTTGCTGGCGAAGCCGGGATCGATGGCCAGACCGAGCATGCCCTGTTCGCTGCCGGCGCCACCGGTGATCGCATGCGTGTAGTACGGCGTCGAGAGCAGGTTGCCATTGGCATCGATGACGCGAACGCGGCCGGTGCCGCTGAGGTTTTCGACGACAAACAGGCGCCCGCTGCCGTCGTTGGGCGCGGCCAGGGCCGTGGGCCCGGAAAGTCCGCTGGCGACCTGGGTCAGGGTAACGGCTTGAGGGGTGTTGCCTTCCGTGGCAAAGCAGCTTCCGGAAACGAGAAGGAACGCCGCACACAGCAGGCGTTTTCCGATAAGGCTTTGCATAGATTGTCTCCCGCGATGATGCGGTCCGCCATGAACCGCCCTGCGAGCGGGCGCGGCCACGGGACCGGTCGGGAGTGATAGCACGTCGCGGCGGCGCGAGGCGACCGCCGCGACGCCGCGCGGATTCAGCGTGCGTTGCGCTTGAGGCGAATCAGCGCGGAGATATCGTCATCGCCGCGGCCCTGCGCCAGCAGCACCGCGTAGTCGGCCAGCGACTTCTCGATGACCGAGCGATCGGTGCCCGCCGCCAGCGCCAGCTCGCGCACGATCTTGAGGTCCTTGTGCAGCAGCGCGAGCTTGAAGCCGACCGCGAACTCGTCGCGCAGCATGGTCGCGCCGCGCTTGTCGAGGAACCAGTTGCCGGCCGCACCCGCAGCCAGCGTCGGCAACAGCCGCGCTGGATCGAGGCCGAGCTTCTCGGACAGCGCCAAGCCTTCGCAGACGGCTTGCGCGATGCCGGCAACCAGCACCTGGTTGACCGCCTTGGTGTTCTGTCCCGCGCCGACATCGCCCATGTGGTTGATCGTGGCAGCATAGGCTTCCAGCACCGGTCGCACGCGCTCGAGCGCGGCCGCGTCGCCGCCGACCATGATCGACAGCTTGCCGTTCTTCGCGCCCTCGACACCGCCGGAAACGGGCGCATCGATGAAATCGCAGCCGTGCTCGGCAAGGATCGCGTGCGCGGCCTTCGCCGTGACCGACGACACGGTGGAATGGTCGACGACCACCGTCCCCGGCTGCGCGTTCGCGGCGATGACCTGCACCAGCTCCAGCACGTCGGCATCGGCCGGCACGCACAGCGCGACGACATTGCAATGGCGCGCGATCTCGGCGACGGCTTCGGGCGCGGCAACGCCCAGCTCCTGCGCCGCCGCCACGGCCTTGTCACGCGAGCGGTTCCAGACGGCGGCGAGCAGGCCGGCACGCGCGAGGTGGCCGGCCATCGGCAGGCCCATCGCGCCTAGGCCGACGAAGGCGGTTTGGATCTGGGTCATGGGAAACGTCCGGGTGCGGGAAAACAGGGGGATAAAGGCGGCCGCAATGCGCTATTCGGCCAGGTAGGTGTAGCCGGTCAGGCCCTGCTCCAGCGCTGCCTCGTAGTGCTGCGCCTCGTCGCCCGTCAGCCCCGCCGCGGCGATCTTGCTGCGGTAGGCGCCGCGCAACTCGGACAGGTCGTAGCCGACGTAGTCGAGCATCAGGTCGGTGCTGTCGCCGCGCCGCAGATGCGTGAACTCGTAGCCATCGCCGGCCAGCTTCACATTGACCGCATCGGTGTCGCCGAACAGGTTGTGGATGTCGCCAAGCGTTTCCTGATAGGCGCCGACCATGAACAAGCCAAGCCGGTACGGCTCGCCGGCACGCAGGCTGTGCAGGGGCAGGCTGACATCGACGCCGTCGGCTTCGACGTAGTGGTCGATGCGGCCGTCCGAATCGCAAGTCAGGTCGGCGATCACGCCGCGGCGATCCGGCGCGCGATCGAGCCCGGCGATCGGCACGATCGGGAACACCTGGTCGATTGCCCAGATGTCCGGCGCCGACTCGAACACCGAGAAGTTGACGAAATACTTGTCGACCAGGGTTTCGTTGAGGTCGTCCAGCACCTGGCGGTGCACGCGCTCGTCCGGCTTCAGGCGCGAATGCACGGCATTCACGACGGCATAGTAGAGATCGTCCAGGTCGGCGCGATCCTGCAGCGAAAGCTGGCCCAGCGCATACAGTGAATAGCCTTCGGACAATTGGTAATGCGCCTCGTGGTACAGCTCGGTCGGCGGCCGCTTGCCGATTTCCTCGTGCGTTTCGCGCAGGCGGCGCAGCACGGCCGGCTCGTCGGCACGCGGCGGCGGCACGCGGCCGGCCGGCGACTGCTCCACTTCGCTGACATTGACCACCAGCACCGCGTGGTGCGCGGTCAGCGCGCGACCGGATTCGGTCAGCACATGCGGCGCCTTGAGGCCG
>JASLGB010000246.1 GCA_030150315.1 Dokdonella sp.
GACGGCGCCATGCACGCGCGCGGCGTGGCGCCGGTACAGGGTTTCAAAGGCGGTGACATCCCCCGAACTGGCGCGGCGGACGAGTTCATCGTCGGCCGTTTCCACGGGTTCGCGGGAGGCGCTCATCGGCAAGGACAGGGCGAGGCAGGCGTTCATCTTGCCAGCTTGGATGCGCGCATGCGGGGCAGGGTTTAAACACGCCGGCAGCGGGCCGTGCGCGGAGTCCTTACGCAAGACGGCGCGGTCGGTCGACCGCGCCGCCCGGGTGCCGCGCTGGATCAGGCGTCGCCGAGCGCCGCCGCGACGCGGCGCTGTTCCTCGCGCAGGCGTTCGGGAGTGCGTGCGCCGAACGAGTCGAGGTAGCTGCCGATGTCGGCCACTTCCGCACGCCAGCCGTCACGGTCGACGGTCAGCAGTTCGGCGAGCGCACCGGCCGGCATGTCCAGTCCGTCGATGTTGAGGTCGCCTTCGCGCGGCAGGTTGCCGATCGGCGTCTCGGTCGCGCCGGCGGTGCCCTCGCAGCGGCCGATGATCCACTCGAGCACACGCAGGTTGTCGCCGAAGCCCGGCCACAGGAACGAGCCGTCGGCACCCTTGCGGAACCAGTTGACGTGGAAGATCTTCGGCAGCTGCGCACCCGGCTGGTCGAACGACAGCCAATGCGCGAAGTAGTCGCCATAGTTGTAGCCGCAGAACGGCTTCATCGCCATCGAGTCGCGGCGCAGCACACCGACCGCGCCGGTCGCGGCCGCAGTAGTTTCCGAGCCCATTGCCGCGCCGACGAGGACGCCGTGCGTCCAGTCGCGCGCCTCGAACACCAGCGGGATCAGCGAGGGACGGCGACCGCCGAACACGATGGCGCTGATTGGCACGCCCTGAGCGTCCTCGGCCTTCGGCGTCCAGCTCGGGGTCTGGCGTGCCGACACGGTGAAGCGCGAATTCGGGTGCGCAGCCGGGCCGTTGGCCGGATCGTAGGGGCGACCCTGCCAGTCCAGCGCGGGCGCTTCGCCGGGCAGGCCGTCCCACCAGGGCTGGTTATCGGCGGTGACGGCGACGTTGGTGAAGATGGTGTCGTGCTGGATCGAGGCCAGAGCGTTCGGGTTGGTGCCGTTGCTGGTGCCCGGTGCCACGCCGAAGAAGCCGGCTTCCGGGTTGATCGCGTACAGGCGTCCGTCCGCACCCGGCTTCATCCAGCAGATGTCGTCGCCGACGGTCCACACCTTCCAGCCCTTCTCGCGATAGCCGTCGGGCGGAATCAGCATCGCCAGGTTGGTCTTTCCGCACGCCGACGGGAATGCCGCGGCGACGTAGCGGGTTTCGCCCTGCGGGTTCTCGATGCCGACGATCAGCATGTGCTCGGCGAGCCAGCCTTCGTTGCGGGCCTGGTACGAACCGATGCGCAGCGCGTGGCACTTCTTGCCGAGCAGCGCGTTGCCGCCGTAGCCGGAGCCGATCGACTTGATCGTCAGCTCTTCCGGGAAATGCATGATGAAGCGGCGATCGGGATGCAGGTCGCCGGTGGAGTGCAGGCCCTTCACGAACGTCGGCTGCTCGCCGTGCGCGATGGCCGCGGCGCCTTCGCGCTCGATGCGCGCCAATGCCGGCGCACCCATGCGCGTCATGATGCGCATGTTGGCGACGACGTAAGGCGAGTCTGTGATTTCCACGCCGCAACGCGACATCGGCGAATCGATCGGGCCCATGCAGTACGGAATCACGTACAGCGTGCGGCCCTTCATGCAGCCCTTGAACAAGGCATCGATCTTGGCGTGTGCTTCGACCGGATCCATCCAGTGGTTGTTCGGGCCGGCGTCGTCGCGATCGGGCGTGCACACCAGTGTGAGGTGCTCGACGCGCGCCACGTCGCTCGGATCGGAACGGTGCAGCCAGCAGTTGGGATGCGTTTCCGGATTCAGCGGAATCAGCGTGCCCTCCTGCTCCATCTGGGCGATCAACGCCTGGTTTTCGGCATCGGAGCCGTCGCACCAATGGACGCGTGCAGGTTCGGTCAGGCGGGTGATTTCCTCGACCCACAGATTGAGTGCTTGCAGTTGGCTGGTCATGATCGATGGCGCCAGTGGCGCTCGGAGATGAAAGAGGGAAACCCGCGACGGTAGCGACGGGCCTTCGGCAATGCAAGGCAGGCTGCCGCAATGCGTCGGAAGTGTTGAAAAAGGCTTGTTTTCCGACGCGGGACGGCCTTCGCGGCACGTCGTCGATTGCCACCCGCGAAGTGGCCGATGTCGATGCGGCGCGCGTTCCGCGAAGCGCCCGGGAGGCGGCCGCTCAGGGAATGAGGATCTCGATGAAATCGCGGATGTAGGCCTCGAACTCGTCGTGGTTCATGCGCGGCTGGCCGATCTGCGCCAGTTGCACAAAGCCGACGTAGGCCGAGTAGGCGAGTCGCGCGCGGTTGGCGGCGGTGGCATCGTCGAAGCCGGCCTGGCGAAATGCGTGCGTGACGAAATCCAGCCGCCGCTGCGAGACCCGTTCGACCAGAGGACGGATCAGCGGCTGATCCAGCGCCTTCAGCAAGGCCGCGAACACGGCATGCGAAGGCCGCTTGTGGCTGACCTGGCGCACCAGTTCGCGCACGCGCTGGCGCGGGTCGTTGATGGCGGCGACCTGGGCGAGCACGTCCTGCTCGTCGCTGCGCTCCCAGCGCTCCAGTGCCGCCTGCAGCAGCGCCTCGCGCGTGGCGAAGTGCCAGTAGAAGCTGCCCTTGGTCACGCCGAGGCGGCGCGCCAGCGATTCGACGGCCACGCCGGCCACGCCTTTTTCGGCCAGGACAGCGAGCGCGCCTTCTTCCCAATCGGCGGCGCTGAGACGGGTTCTGGATTCGATCCGATCGGTACTTGCCTTCATCGTTGTAGTCTGACGCAGGCCGGAATAGAAGAGCAATCGAATTTCAAGTCTTTGTGTGGAAAGGAAAAATATCCATACTTTGAAGTATTGATTTCGGCAGGTTTGCCTCCCATACTTATCGGTATGGATGCGCCCTCGCCGGATTCCGCCTGTTTTGATCGCCGCCTTGAGCGACGCGACGGTTTGCATCTGGCGCTCACGCAATGGACGGGCAATCGCCCCGGCGTGGTGTTCGCGCACGGTTTCGGTCAGACGCGCCGGGCCTGGACTGCCAGCGCCGAGGCGCTCGCTGCGCGCGGTCACGCCTGTCTGAGTTTCGATGCGCGAGGTCACGGCGACAGCGACTGGCGCACGGACGAGCCCTACCACTTCGACCCGATGGCCGAGGACCTCGCGGCGATCGCGGCCGAGCTCGGCGACAAGCCGGTGCTGGTCGGTGCGTCGATGGGCGGCCTGCTTGGCATTGCCGCGCAGGATCGCTGCGACGAGCCGTTCGGTGCGATGGTGCTGGTCGATGTCACGCCGCGCTGGGAAACGCGCGGAGTCGAACGCATCCTCGGTTTCATGCGCGCGCATCCGCAGGGATTTGCGTCCCTGCACGAGGCAAGCGACGCGATTGCCGCACACCTGCCGCATCGCGGCACGCGTAAGTCGCCCGAGCGCCTGCGCGCGCTGCTGGTCGAACACGCCGATGGCCGCCTGCGCTGGCACTGGGATCCGCGTCTGCTCGATGACCTCACCGGCGACGTCGAAAGCCATCAGCCGATGCTGCTCGATGCGGTAAGTCGCATCCGCGTGCCGCTGTTGCTGGTCAGCGGCGGCGACAGCGACATCGTGTCGCAATCGACGATCGCCGAATTCCTCGCCCTAGCGCCGCACGCGCGGCATGTGGTCGTGCCGAACGCGACGCACATGGTTGCCGGCGACGACAATCATGCCTTCACCCGTCACGTCCTAGAGTTTCTCCAATCGCTGCCTTTGCAAGGAGTTTCCCGATGAGTCCGTTTGTTCCCGTGCTGGTCGGCGTGCTGGTTTCGCTCGGCGCCGCATACTTCCGCGTGGGGCTGCGTGCGTGGAGCATCGCCACCGCGCTCTCCATCGTCGCCGCAGGCCTGCTGGCCGCTTCATCGGCGCTCGCGATCGCATTGCCGCTGATCGTGCTTGCGCTGGTCGCGGTGCCGCTGAATCTGGACGGCTTCCGTCGCCAGAGGCTGAGTGCGCCGTTGCTGGCGCTGTACCAGAAGGTCACGCCGCGCTTGTCCGACACCGAGCAGATCGCGCTCGACGCGGGCACGGTCGGTTTCGAAGGCGAGCTGTTCAGCGGCAAGCCCGACTGGTCCAAGCTGCTTCGCCAGCCCAAGCCGGAATTGACGGTCGAGGAGCAGGCCTTCATGGACGGCCCGGTCGAAGAGCTGTGCGGCATGGTCAACGACTGGCAGATTTCGCACGAGCTGGCCGACCTGCCGCCGGAGATGTGGGAGTTCCTCAAGACCCACAAATTCTTCGGCATGATCATTCCGAAGGAGTACGGCGGACTCGGTTTCTCCGCCCTGGCGCACTCGATGGTGCTGCAGAAGGTGGCCGGACTTTCGACCACGCTGTGCTCGACCATCGCCGTGCCGAACTCGCTCGGGCCGGGCGAACTTCTGGTGCATTACGGCACCAGGGAGCAGAAGGATTACTACCTGCCGCGCCTGGCCGATGGCCGTGAAATCCCGTGTTTTGCGCTGACCGGCCCGTACGCCGGTTCCGACGCGACCTCGATTCCCGACTACGGCATCGTCTGCAAGGGCGAATGGAACGGCGCCAACGTGCTCGGCGTGCGCCTGACCTTCGACAAGCGCTACATCACGCTGGCTCCAGTCGCCACCCTCGTCGGGCTGGCGTTCCGCATGCACGATCCCGATCACCTGCTCGGCGACGAGGACGACCTCGGCATCACGCTGGCGCTGTTGCCGCGCGATAGCGAAGGACTGGAAATCGGCCGCCGCCACCTGCCCTTGAACAACCCGTTCCAGAACGGCCCTGTGCGCGGCAAGGAC
>JASLGB010000272.1 GCA_030150315.1 Dokdonella sp.
CACCGACATCTCGGTATTGGTCAGACGCATCGCCAGCAGCGCGCCGACGCCGGCGGAGGGCAGGGTCGAGAGGATCGTGACCGGATGGATCAGGCTCTCGTACAGGATGCCGAGCACGAGGTAGACGGCGATGATCGCGCCGAGGATCAGGATCGAGTTGTCGCCCTGCTGCTTCTGGAAACTGCGGAAATCGCCGGCGAAATCGGCGCGGATGTCGCCCGGCATGCGCAGGCCGACGATGGTGTCCTGGATCAGGCGCTGGGCCTGGCTCATCGACACGTCCGGCGCAAGATTGAAGCTGAGGCTCATGGTCGAGAACTGGTCTTCGTGGCTGACCTCGGTCGGCGCCACGGTGTCGATCATCTTCGTCACCGAGGTGATCGGCACCATCGCGCCGCCGCTGGCGCGCACGTAGATGCGTTCCAGCGAGGCGGGGTCGGTGGCCTGGTTCGGCAGCGCGCTGACCACGACCTTGAACTGGTTCACGTCGGAATAGATGGTCGAAATCTGGCGCTGGCCGAATGCGTCGTACAGCGCGCTGTCGATCGCGCCGACGCTGACGCCGAGGCGCGCGGCCGTGTCGCGGTCGATCATCAGCATCTGGCGCGGCGCGGAATCGTCGAGATCGCTGCCGACTTCGCGCAGCTGCGGCAGCTTCTTCAGCGCCTCGATCAGCTTCGGCGTCCATTCCTGCAGGCTGGCGATGTCGTTGCCCTTGAGCGCGAGCTGGTACTGGCCGCCCTGGCTGCCGCCGCCACCGCCGCCGCTGGGCAGGTCCTGCACCGGGCGAAGGCGCACGCGGATGCCGGGCAGTTCGCCCGCCGAGCGGTTCAGGCGCGTCATCACGTCGAACGTGGATTCGCCGTGGCGCTCGGCCAGCGGCTTCAGGCTGATGTTGAGCTGGCCGGACGCGCCGCCGCCGCCCCAACCGCCGCCGAGGCGCGAGCCGACGCTTTCGACTGCCGGGTCGGCCATGACCAGTGCCGCGATTTTCTGCTGCTGTTCCATCATGCGCGAGGGCGAGATGTCCGGCCCTGCGGTGGTGCGGCCGGCGAGCATGCCGGTGTCCTGCTGCGGGAACAGCCCGGCCTTCATGCCGCTCATCAGGAACATGGTGATGACGATCAGCAGCAGCGGCATCAGTGCGGTCAGCCACGCCACGCGCAACGCCGGGTCGAGCGCGCGCCGGTACATCGACAACATGCCGGCGTGGAAGCGCTCCAGCGCGCGGCCGAAACCCGACTCGTGCGCCTGCGTCGAGTGCTTCGACAGGAAGCGGCCGCACAGCGCCGGTGTCAGCGTCAGCGAGATCAGCGCGGAGAACAGGATCGCCGAGGTCAGCGTGATCGCGAACTCGCGGAAGAACATGCCGGTGATGCCGCCGGCGAACGCGATCGGCAGGAATACCGCGACCAGCGAGGCGGTGATCGAGACGATGGTGAAGCCGATCTCGCGCGTGCCCTTCAGCGTGGCTTCCAGCCGCGGCATGCCTTCGTCGATGCGGCGGATGACGTTCTCGATCACGACGATGGCGTCGTCGACGACGAAGCCGATCGCGATCACCAGCGCCATCAGCGACATGTTGTCGAGCGTGAAGCCGAACAGGTACATCGTGATGAACGCGCCGGCCACCGACAGCGGCACGGTGACCGCGGCGATCATGGTCGGCGCAAGGCGGCGCAGGAACAGCGCCATCGTCAGGATCACCATGCCGAGGCTGATCAGCAGGGTGATCTGCACCTCGTCGACCGAGGCGCGCACGATCGGCGTGCGGTCGAAGAACGGCGTCAGCTCCACGTCGTCGGGCAGCCACGTCTTCATGTTCGGCACTTCGGCCTTGACGCTGTCGACCGTCGCGATGACGTTCGCGTCGGCCTGCTTTCGCACGTACAGCAGGATCGCGCGATTGGTGCCGAACCACGCCGCCTGGTACTGGTCCTGCTGGCCGTCGTAGACGCGCGCGACATCCTTCAGGCGCACCGGCACGCCGTTGCGCGTGGCGATGACCAGATCGGCGAACTCGGCGGCGCTGCGCATCGCGTCGTTGGCGATGATCGCCATCGTGCTGGTGTCATCGGACAGGAAGCCCTGCGGTGCGGTGACGTTGGCCGCGGTGATCGCGTTGCGCAGCTGGTCCGGCGACAGGCCCATCGCGTTCAGCGCGCGCAGGTTCAGGTCGATGCGGATGGCGGGCGTGGCGCCGCCGGCAACGTCGACGTCGCTGACGCCGGGCAGCTGGCGGATGCGTTGCGCGATCAGCGAATCGGCGTAGTCGTACAGGCGCGAGAGCGGAACCGAATTGGAAGTCAGCGCAAGGATCAGCACCGGCTGGTTGTTCGGATTCATCTTGCGGTAGGTCGGCGCATTGGTCAGGCCGGACGGAAGATCCGGCGCGGCCGCGTTGATCGCCGCCTGCACGTCGCGCGCGTAGTCGTCCACGCTGCGCCGGCCGTCGAAGCTGAGGAACACCGAGGCGCTGTTCTCGCGGCTGGACGAGCTGATCGAATCGATGCCCGGGATCTGGCCGAGGTGGCGCTCCAGCGGCGCGGCAACGGTCGCCGCCATCACGTCGGCGCTCGCGCCGGGCTGGCTGGCGGTGACGAAGATGGCCGGGAATTCGAGGTTCGGCAGCGCCGCCACGCCGAGCTGGCGATAGCAGATCATGCCGAGAACGAACAAACCCATCGCCAGCAGCGAGGCACCAATCGGGCGACGGATGAAGGGCGCGGAAATGTTCATGCCGCGCTCCGGCGGTCGGTCCCGCGCGTTGCCCGCCCGCGCAGGCAGCGCGCGGCGATTGCCGAATGGCCGCTCAGGCGCCTCATGCGGTCTGTCCCCGCAGCGCCATGCGGCGCTCGCTGCGTGCCTTGAGCCAGTCGGACAGGCGCTCGAAGTACAGGTAGATCACCGGCGTCGTGTATAGCGTGATCAGCTGCGACAGCAGCAGGCCGCCGACGATCGACACGCCCAGCGGCTTGCGCAGTTCCGAGCCGATGCCATTGCCGAGCGCGAGCGGCAGCGCGCCGAGCAGCGCGGCGGCAGTCGTCATCATGATCGGGCGGAAGCGCAGGATGCAGGCGCGGCGGATCGCGTCGTGCGCACGCATGCCGGCGCGCTGCGCCTCGATCGCGAAGTCGATCATCATGATCGCGTTCTTCTTGACGATGCCGATCAGCAGCACGATGCCGACGATGCCGTCGACCGACATGCTCATGCCGCACAGCATCAGCGCGAGCAGGGCGCCGACGCCGGCGGGCGGCAGGGTCGAGATGATCGTGACCGGGTGGATGTAGCTCTCGTAGAGCACGCCGAGCACGATGTAGATCACGACGATCGCGGCCAGCAACAGCAAGACCGTGTCGCCGAGCGAGGCGGAGAATTCGGCGGCCTTGCCGATGAACTGCCCGCGCACCTGCGGTGGGAAGTTCATCTGCGCGCTGACCTCGTCGAACGCGCGCACCGCGTCGGACAGCGAATGACCCGGTGCGAGGTTGAACGAGAGCGTCACCGCCGGCAGCTGGTCCTGATGGCTGACCACCAGCGGTGCGGTGGTCTGTTCGGCGGTCGCCAGCGCGGCCAGCGGAATGGTGCCGCCGGCGCCGAGCGCGATGCCGGTATTGCCGCCGCCGCCGATGCCGGACGGCGTCGCCGAGTTGCTCGACGTGGCCTGCCCGAGCGTGGTCGCGTTGCTGCCGACCAGCGCGCCGTTGCCGTTGCCGCGCACGGTCAGCTGGTTCAGCAGCGCGGTGCTGGTGCGGAATTCCGGCGCGACCTCCAGCACCACGCGGTACTGGTTGAGCTGGGTGAAGATGGTCGAGATCTGGCGCTGTCCGAAGGCGTCGTAGAGCGTGTCGTCGATGGTCTGCATCGGCACGCCGAGGCGGCTGGCCTTTTCGCGGTCGACGTTCAGCTGCAGCGCATTGCCCTGCGTGGCGAGGTTGTTGTCGACGTCCGCCAGTTCCGGCCGCTTGCGCAGGGCTTCGGTCATGCGCGCGGCGTGGCCGGCCAGTTCTTTCGAGTCCACCTGTGATAGCGAGTATTGGTATTCGGTCGGCGCGATGCGCGTGTCCAGCGCGACGTCCTGCACCGGCTTCAGATACAGCGCCACGCCCGGCACATGGGCCGCGGCCGATTGCAGCGCCGGCAGCACGACGTCGAGTCCGTCGCGCTCGGTTCGCGGCTTCAGCACGATGCTGAGCTGGCCCTGGTTCAGTGTCGGGTTGACCGAGCCGGCGCCGATGAACGCGGCCACGCCGGCGACGCCGCGCACCTCGCGCAGCGCATCGGCCACCGCCTTGGTGCGCTGTTCCATCGCCGGGAAGGCAATGTTCTGGTCGGCTTGCACCACGCCGGTGACGAGGCCGGTGTCCTGCTCCGGCAGCAAGCCCTTCGGAATGATGATGTACAGCGCGATGGTGATTGCCAGCGTCGCGCCGGCAACCAGCAGCATCAGCGGCTGGCGCGCCAGAACCCAGTCGAGCGAGCGGCCATAGCCGTCGAGCGTGCGCGTCCACAGGTCGCGCTTGCCGTGCGCAGCGCCAGTCGTGGCCAGTTGCGCGTCGGAATGTTCGCCCGCCGGCAGCGCGTCGGCCTTCAGAAGGTAGGCGCACATCATCGGCGTCAGCGTCAGCGAGATCAGCATCGAGATCGCGACCGCGATCGTCAGCACCCACGCGAACTCGTGGAACAGGCGCCCGGTCACGCCCGGCATCAGCAGCAGCGGCAGGAATACCGCGATCAGCGACACGGTCAGGGACAGCACGGTGAAGCCGATTTCCTTGGCACCGATTTCGGCCGCTTCCTTCGGCTGCTTGCCCTGCTCGATGTAGCGCACGATGTTTTCGATCATCACGATCGCATCGTCGACGACGAAGCCGGTGGCCACCGCCAGCGCCATCAGCGAGAGGTTGTCCAGCGACATGCCGGCAAACGCCATCACGCCGAACGTGCCGAGCAGGGACAGCGGCACCGCGACCGACGGAATCACCGTCGCCCACAGTCGCCGCAGGAACACGAAGATGACGCCGATGACCAGGCAGATCGTCAGCATCAGGGTGAATTCCACGTCCTCGACCGAGGCGCGGATCGTCACCGTGCGGTCGGAGAACACCTCCAGCTTCACGTCCGCCGGCAGCAGCGATTGCAGGCTGGGCAGTTCGCGGCGGATTTCCTCGACCGTCTGCACAATGTTCGCCGCGGGCTGGCGGCGGATGTCGAGCAGCACCGCCGGCCGCGAGTTGGCCCACGCG
>JASLGB010000297.1 GCA_030150315.1 Dokdonella sp.
CCACGTCCTGCGGCGTCTTGCAGTTGGCGATCAGCGCTTCCAGCGTCGCCTCGTTCACCTTGCCTGTCATCTGTGCTCCTCGCGGCTTGTGCCGCCATGGTCTACCAAGGAGCAGCTACACAGTTCAGATTACAGACTCGCATTTTCTCTCTGGAGAATTTCCCGTATCGAAGTCGCGCCTGTCGGGCGCGGCTTCTTCTTTGAGGTTTTTTTATTTGTCCGATCGCTCGGAAACGTATGCCCGGAATGGGCGCATTGGCCTCGTTGGCAGTCCCTAGCCGGTCAGCGGCAAGCGCTGTTGTCCCGGCCACCTGTCGCTCTCCGCAGGGATGAGAGGGCCGACGAGCAATGCCGATGGCCTGGGGGTGGAATTCAGCCGCCGGCCGTCAGCTGCTGCAGCTGGTCCGCCTGGTCCTCGCGCGTCAGCGCGTCGACGAGTTCGTCGAGGTCGCCCTGCATGACCTCGGGCAGGCGGTACAACGTCAGGTTGATGCGGTGGTCGGTGATGCGACCCTGCGGGAAGTTGTAGGTGCGGATGCGCTGGCTGCGATCGCCGGAGCCGACCTGCAGGCGGCGTGATTCGGCTTGCGCGGCGCTCTGCTTGCTGCGTTCGTCGTCGAGCAGCCGCGCCTTCAGCAGCGACATCGCGCGTGCTCGGTTCTTGTGCTGGCTGCGTTCGTCCTGGCATTCGACCACGAGGCCGCTCGGCAGGTGCGTGATGCGGATCGCCGAGTCGGTCTTGTTGACGTGCTGGCCGCCGGCGCCGGACGAGCGGAAGGTGTCCACGCGCAGGTCGGCGTCCTTGATTTCGATGTCGTCGACGTCGTCCAGCTCGGGAAGGATTGCGACGGTCGCGGCGGAGGTATGGATGCGGCCCTGCGCCTCGGTTTCCGGCACGCGCTGCACGCGATGGGTGCCCGATTCGTACTTCAGGCGCGAGTACGCGCCGTGGCCTTCGACGCGCGCGATGACTTCCTTGTAGCCGCCGTGTTCGCCGTCGTTGGCGGACAGGACCTCGACGTGCCAGCGCCGCTGTTCGGCGTGGCGCAGGTACATGCGCAGCAGGTCGCCGGCGAAGATCGCCGCTTCGTCACCGCCGGTGCCGGCGCGGATTTCCAGAAACAGGTTGCCGTCGTCGCGCGGATCCTTTGGGATCAGCAGCAGGTTCAGCGCGTCTTCCAATCGCGCGCGCTCCGCCTCCAGTGCCGCCACCTCATCGATGGCCAAGTCCTTCAGCTCCGCGTCGCGCAGCATGGCGTGCGCCGACTCCAGCGCGCTGCCGGTTTCGTCGTAGGCGCGCAGGGATTCGGCCAGCGGGGCGAGCTGAGCGTGTTCGCGCGACACTTCGCGCAGGCGCTTGGGGTCGCCGAGCACTTCCGGGCTGGCGAGCAGGTGCTCGAGTTCTTCGTGGCGCTCGGCCAGTTGTTCCAACTTGCGTCGAATCGTGGGTTGCATGGACGGCCGGGAGATTGGAAAGGCGGGAATGGTAGGGCCAGGGCGGGAAGTCGGGAATCGAGGTGGCGCAGATCAGAGGGCGTGGCCGATTCCCGCCGCTAACGGCTCGCGCTGCCGGTTTCCTCGTTTCCGGCGGCGTCGAACAGGCGTTCGGCGGCGCGCAGCAGCTCCTCGTCACCGCGCAGCGCGGCGGAGCGCAGGTTCGCGCTGGGTGCGTGCAGCAGCTTGTTGGTCAGCGTATGGGCGAGGAAGCTGAGTGCTTCCTCCGGCGTCCTGCCGCGCGCGAGAAGGGCCTGTGCCTTGGCGAGGGTTTCGTCGCGATTGGCCTCGGCGATCCGGCGCAGGTCGGTGACCGGATTGCGCACGTCCAGCGCGCGCCACCAGCCCATGAAGTGCTCGACCGACAGCTCGATCATCGCCTCGGCTTCGATGGCGGCCTCGCGCCGCGAGCGAAGGTTGTCGTCGATGACCTGACGCAGGTCGTCGATGGTGTAGAGGTAAACGTCCTCCAGCTCGCCGATGGACGACTCGATGTCGCGCGGCACCGCGATGTCGACCAGGAACATCGGCTTGCGCTTGCGGGCCGCGATCGCCTGCTCGACCGGTTGGCGCAGCAGCACCGGCTCGCGGCTGGCGGTCGAGGCGATGACGATGTCGGCCTCGGCCAGATGCCGCGGCAGGTCGGCGAGGGCGATGGCGTAGCCGCCGAAACGCGTGGCCAGTGCCTGTGCATTGGCCAGTGTGCGGTTGGCCACGATCAGCCGCCGCACCTTGGCTTCGGTCAGGTGGCGCGCGGCCAGTTCGATCGTCTCGCCGGCACCGATCAGCAGCACGCAGGCTTCGCGCAGGTCGGCGAACACGCGCTCGGCCAGGCGCACGGCGGTGAACGCGACCGAGACCGAGTTCGCGCCGATGCGCGTGTCGGTGCGCACGCGCTTGGCGACGGCGAAGGTGTTCTGGAACAGGCGCTCCAGCGGCGCCTTTAGCGCGTTCGCCTCGCGCGCCATCGCGTAGGCGTCCTTGACCTGGCCAAGGATCTGCGGCTCGCCCAGCACCATCGATTCCAGCCCGGTCGCGACGCGGAACAGGTGACGCACCGCGTCGGCGTCGTGATGGCGATAAAGGAACTCGTCGAGGCCGGCGTGGGTCAGTCCGCGATGGCGCTGCAGCCAGTCGCCGGGCACGCGTTCGGCGCCGGACTCGACTGTGCAGTACAGCTCGGTGCGGTTGCAGGTGGACAGGATCGCCGCTTCGCGCACGCCGGGCTCTGCCATGAGGCCGGCCAGCGCGGGCGAGGCCGCATCCGGCGGGAACGCAGCGCGTTCACGCAGGGCGACCGGAGCGGTGAGATGGTTGAGTCCGAGTGCGACCAGGGCCATGGCAAGGAAGGTGGGCGCGACGAATGCGCAGGGCGGGATCGGCTAAGCTGACTCCGCCGCGACTGCGGGAAACGGACGCAGCGTCTGCGCCGAACTGCCGCGAATTGTGCGGACGCCATCCCGCGATATCAAGCAAGACAAGGCTTTGCATGCACGACCGAATGCCGCACCCGCTCCAACTACGCACCGTCGCCATCTTGCTGGCGGCGGCCCTGTCCGCGTGTGCGCCGATGCCGCACAAGCCCGCGTCCGAACCGCCTTCGCCTGTCGCCCCTGTCGCGCCGGCCGCGGCGGACGACCTCATGGCGCAGCTGCTGGCCGGGCAGTTTGCGCTGCAGAACGGCGATGTCGCCGCGGCGGCGCGCGAGTTCACCGCCGCATCGGTGCTGTCGCCCGACGCCGAGGTGGCCGAGGAGGCCACGCGGCTGGCGATGGCGGTAAAGGATTGGCCGACGGCCGCGCGCGCGCTGCGGCGCTGGCAGGCGCTGGCGCCGCGCGAGCCCGGTGTCGCGCAGGCGCGCGCGGTGATCGCCCTCGGCGAAGGACGCGAGGCCGAGGCCGAAGCCGAGCTGACCGCTTTGGCGGCGCGTTCGGACGACGCCGGCTGGCGACTGGTGGCACAGGCGCTCCTTTCCGGCGCAGACAAGTCCGCGTCGGCGCGGATGCTGGAGCGACTGGCCACGCCCGAACATCTGGGCGCGAAGGAGGGCAAC
>JASLGB010000305.1 GCA_030150315.1 Dokdonella sp.
TTTGGCGCGGGCCAGTTGCAGCAGCCGCCGGTGCAGATCCGCGACGCGCGTATCAAGCTCGATCAGAGAGCCCGAGTTGTCGATCACTTCGTCGGCGATCGAAAGGCGCTGTTCGCGCGAGGCCTGCGCATCCAGCATGGCGTCCGCGAGTTCGGGCGTGATGCCGTCGCGCGCAATCAGGCGGGCATGCTGGAGTTCGCGCGGAACATCGGCGACCAGCACGCGATCGACCCAGTCGTAAGCCGATCCCTCGGCCAGCAGCGGAATCGCGAGTACGACATACGGCGCACGGCTGGCCAGGGCGCGACGGTGCAGCGCGCTCCGGACGAGCGGATGAAGAATGTTCTCAAGGCGTTTGCGCTCGGCGGTGTTGCCGAATACGCGCGTGCGCATCGCGCGCCGATCCAGCGCCCGGTCTGCATCGAGCATTTCCGGGCCGAATGCGGCAACGATTTCCGCCAGTGCCGGCTGGCCGGGCGCAACCAGCTCTCGCGCCACGACGTCGGCATCGATCACTTCCGCTCCAAGTGCGGCCAGGCGGTCTGTGACGGCGGACTTGCCGCTGGCGATGCCGCCGGTCAGGGCTGCGATGAAAGGATGCGTGCTCATCGCGCGAGTGTAGGCGACCTGCCTCGCGCATGGTTCGAGTCTGCGTGCCGGTGAAGTCGGAAGCGGAGTTGCGGCGATTCCACTGCGCGTCGCGACGAGTCCGGTCGATTGGCGAAGCGCCGCGTTGCCTACAGCCCGAACAGGCGTGCGTAGAAGCCGCCGAGCCAGTCGCCGAACACGAACCATGTCCAGCCGGCGATTGCAATGAACGGTCCGAAGGGAATCGGCGTGCTGCGATCCTGTCCACGCATGGCAAGCACGGTGCCGCCGACGATCGCACCAATCAGCGAGGACAGCAGGATGATCGGCAGCAGGCTCATCGCGCCCATCCACGCGCCGAGCGCTCCGAGCAGCTTGAAATCGCCGTAGCCCATGCCTTCCTTGCCGGTGACTAGCTTGAACAGCCAGTGCACGGACCACAGGCTCAGATAGCCGATCGCCGCGCCGATGATGGCGGTGGGCGGATCGACGAACATTGGCAACAGCGACAGCAGCAGGCCAAGCCAAAGCAGGGGCAGGGTGAGCTGGTCGGGCAGCAGCTGGGTGCGCGCGTCGATGCCCGATGCGGCGATCAGGATCCAGGTGAACAACAGCGCCGCCGCCAATGGCCACCCAAAACCGAATTTCCACGCCACAGCGGCCGAGGCCAGCGCGGTCAGCAGTTCCACCAGCGGGTACTGCCAGGAGATCGCCGCCTTGCAGTAGCGACAGCGCCCCCGCAAGACCAACCAGCTGAACAGCGGAATATTGTCCAGCGGCGACAGACCATGCTGGCAGTGCAGGCAGTGCGAGCCCTTGAACACGAGATCGGGCGGCGCGCTTTCCGGCTCGGCCTCGATGCCGAGAAACTCCTGCGCCTGCGCTCGCCATTCGTGCTCCATGCGGCGCGGCAGCCGCAGGATCACGACATTCAGGAAGCTGCCGACCAGAAGGCCGAGCAGCGCCACCAGCGGAATCCGCAGCGCTGCCTCGTGCAGCCAGGCCAGTTCGGGCACAGCCGATCAGCCGACCACGGCGCCGAGCTTGAAGATCGGCAGGTACATGCCGACGACCATGCCGCCCACCACGACACCGATGATGACCATGATGAAGGGCTCGAGCAGGCTGGACAGCGCGTCAACCGCGTTGTTGACCTCGGTTTCGAAGAACTCGGCGACCTTGAACAGCATGGTGTCGAGCGCGCCGGCTTCCTCGCCGATGGCGACCATTTGCACCACCATGTTCGGGAACAGGGTGGTCTGCGACATCGCCAGTTGCAGCTGGTGACCGACGGCAACGTCTTCGCGGATGCGCTTGACGCCTTCGTTGTAGACGACGCTGCCCGTGGCATTGGAGACCGAGTCCAGTGCCTCGACCAGAGGGACGCCGGCGCGGAAAGTCACACCAAGCGTGCGGGCAAAGCGTGCGATCGCCGATTGGCGCAGGATCTGGCCAATGACAGGCAGCTTGAGCAATCCGCGTCCGACCAGATGCTGGAATTTCTCCGACCGCTTGTACAGAAAGATGATGCCTGCGAAGACTCCCACCACCCACAGCAGTACCAGCCACCAGTACGCCACCATGAATCGCGACATGTTGACCAGCATCTGCGTGAACGCAGGCAGGTCGGCGCCGAAGTTCTTGAACACTGATTCGAACTGTGGAATCACGAAAATCAGGAGGATCGACGCGACAATGATGGCCACTGCGATAACCGCGGCCGGGTAGAACATCGCTTTCTTGATCTTGCCCTTGATGTTCTCGATGTTTTCCTTGTAAGTCGCGATCGTGTCGAGCACGGTGTCGAGTACACCGGCCGATTCACCGGCCTTGACCAGGTTGACGAACAGCTCGTCGAACTGCACCGGATACTTGGCCAGCGCCTCGTTCAGTGCGGCGCCGCCCTCGATGTCCTGCTTGATCGCGACCAGCATTTCCTTCATGCGCGGGTTGCTCTGGCCGCCCGCGACGATCTCGAAACCCTGCACCATCGGCACACCGGCAGCCATCATCGTTGCCAGCTGCCGACTGAACACGGCAATGTCACGCCCCGTAATAGCCTTTCCGGTCTTGCCGAACAACGGCTTGGCTTTGGCCTTTACCGTTTGAGGGTTGATGCCATTCTTGCGCAGGTCGGCCTTGACCAGGCTGGCGTTCTTGCTTTGCGCTTCACCCTTGATCTTGACGCCGCGCTTGTCGATGCCAACCCAGGTGAAGGTCTGCAATTCGCTGACCTTGGCGCGATCCCTGCCTCGCTGGGCGGCGGCTTTGGTCTTCAGTGCGGTAGCGGTAGCCATGGTCTGGGTACTCAATCCTTGGTGACACGGTTGATTTCGGCAAGGCTGACGATGCCTTGTTGGACTTTCCGCAAAGCAGATGCGCGCAGGTCGCGGACGCCTTCCGCCTTGGCAATCTCGGCAATTTGCAGAACGCTGCCGCCGGCAAGGATGACCTTCTGGATCTCCTCACTCATCGGCATGACCTGA
>JASLGB010000358.1 GCA_030150315.1 Dokdonella sp.
ACGCGGGATGCGGAAGTACTCGACCGTGCGCGCCAGCGCGAAGGAATTGGGCGGAATGATGCACACGTCCGACTTCACGTCGACGAAGCTGCGCTCGTCGAAATTCTTCGGATCGACGATGGTCGAGTTGATGTTGGTGAACACCTTGAACTCGTCGGCGCAGCGCACGTCGTAGCCATAGCTCGAGGTGCCGTGCGAAATCAGCCGCTCGCCGCTCGCGCCGCGCTTGACCTGGGTCGGCTCGAACGGCTCGATCATGCCTTGCCCGGCCATGCGGCGGATCCACTTGTCACTCTTGATGGTCACGGGCTCTCCGATGCGCGCCGGGAAAAGTGCGCGATTCTACCAGCAGGTTCCGGCGCCGCCCCGTGCGGCGATCAAAACACCAGGTAGCGAATGACCTTCCACGCACCGGCCGCATCGGCCTGCCAGACGGCAAGGAAATACCCGCTGTTGGAACTGGGCTGGCCGGGGCGATGCTCGACCGTGTAGTTGCCGTGTCCCCATACATGCACGAGGTTGCCGAAGGTGGCGATGCCGTCGTCGATGACTTCGCCGTCGATGATTGGCGGCGCGCTCTGGAACGCCTGCCGGTAATACGCCTCGATCGCGGCGCGGCCGTTGATCGCCTTGCCGCCGGCGGTGACCAGCGTGCCGTTCTCGGCGAAAGACGCCGCCATCGCGACCGCATCGCGCGTGCGCATGGCACCCGGCCATGCCGCATTGGCTTCGGCAATCGCCGGCTGCACCGCGGCGATCAACGCCGGATCGGAGTGGCCCGCCACCGCGACGCCGCGACCCGTCGGCGCCGTGGCACAGGCGGCGAGCAGAAGCATCAGGGCAACGCAGGCAATACGCATCGGGATACTCATGAGTTCTGCACCACGATCTTGGGGAACTGGATGGACTTGTTGCGCGCACGCAGCGACAGCCGCGCGGCGGCATTGCGCGCGATCTCGCGGTAGCGCGCGGCCAGGTCGGAATCGGGCATCGCGGCGACCGTCGGCGTGCCGCCGTCGGCCTGCTCGCGGATGCGAATGTCCAGCGGCAGGCTGCCGAGCATTGGCAGGCCGTACTGTTCGGCCATGCGCACGCCGCCGCCTTGGCCGAAGACGTGTTCTTCGTGGCCGCAGCTCGAACACACATGCGTGGCCATGTTCTCGACGATGCCGAGCACCGGCACGTTGACCTTCTCGAACATCTTCAGCGCCTTCTTCGCGTCGATCAGCGCGATGTCCTGCGGCGTCGTCACCACGACCGCGCCGGACACCGGGATCTTCTGGCACAGCGTCAGCTGGATATCGCCCGTTCCCGGCGGCAGGTCGATGATCAGGTAGTCGAGGTCCGACCAGTTCGTCTCGCCGAGCATCTGCGACAGCGCCTGGGTCGCCATCGGCCCGCGCCAGATCATCGCGGTGTCTTCCTCGATCATCAGGCCGATCGACATGGCCTGCACGCCGTGCGCGAGCTTCGGCTCGATGCGCTTGCCGTCCTTCGTGTCCGGCTTGCCCTTCAGGCCGAGCATGCGCACCTGGCTCGGACCGTAGATGTCGGCATCGAGCACACCGACGCTGGCGCCCTCGGCGCGCAGCGCCAGCGCCAGGTTGGCCGATACCGTGGACTTGCCGACACCGCCCTTGCCGGAGGCCACCGCAATGACGTTGCGCACGCCCGGCAGCGGCGTCAGGCCTTGCTGCACTTCGTGCGCGAACACGCGCGAGGTCACGCTGACCGCGGCATGCCCGATCGCCGGTTCCGCCGCCAGGGCCTGCTTGACCGCATCGACCAGCGCCGCCTGCGCGCCCAGTGCGGGATACGGCAGCAGCACGTCCACGGAGACGTCGTTTCCGGACACGCCGACGCCGCGCAGCGCGCCACTGGTGACGAGATCGACACCCGTGTGCGGGTCGACCACGCCGGCAAGAAGCTGTCGCACGCGGGTTTCAAGGGGCTGGTTCATGATCTGGACATCGGCAAAGGCGAAAGCACGATTATGCCAGTCCTCCGCTGCGGCGCGCCTTGACGAGGTTCCGCCGCCCCGGCAAGTTGCCGCACTCAACCAAGCCGGGAGATCGACATGCTGAAATTCCGTTTCGCCGCCCCCCTCGTCCTTGCCTTGCTGATCGGCGCTCCCGCGCTGGCGCAGGACCTGTCCTCCGCGGCCGGTCAGTGGACCACCATCGACGACGCCACCGGCAAGCCGAAGTCGGTGGTTGAAATCAGCATTGCCGGCGACCAGCTCAGCGGCAAGGTGCTGGAAGTGCTGCAGTCCGACCAGGGGCCGCATCCGATCTGCAAGGAATGCTCCGGCGACCGCAAGGACCAGCCGATCGAAGGCATGACCATCATCTGGGACATGAAGAAGAGCGGCGACGGCTGGGCCGGCGGCTCCATCCTCGATCCCAAGAGCGGCAAGACCTACGGCTGCAAGATCCAGCTCGCCGATGGCGGCCAGAAGCTGGAAGTGCGCGGCTTCAAGGGATTTTCCCTGCTCGGCCGCACCCAGGTGTGGCAGCGCAAGGCGCCGTAATCCGATCCTCCGGGTGCTTCCGCTCCGCCATCACGGGGCGGAAGCGTCACTCCTTCCCGATACTGCATTCCCGATACGGCATCGCACTCACTGCCGGGCGGCGACGGCGCCTCGCTCGCCACAGCGCCTTCCCTCCGATTCCGCCATCCGCCCCGCGCGCTGGCCGGATGGATCCAAGCCAGCAGCGCCCCATCCCGCAGACGTCTGAACC
>JASLGB010000382.1 GCA_030150315.1 Dokdonella sp.
GGCGATCCGGGCCTTCGGCGTTGCCGACCGCGTCGTCGCAACCCGACGCAATCGCCTCGCGGCGCAGCCGCTCATCGTTGCGGATGCTGCTGCAAACCAGCGCGATGTGCGCGAAGCGCGGCTCGCGCCGCAGCAGCGGCACGATGTCGGTGGCGGTTTCGCCGCGCAACCAGTAGTCGAGCACGATGGCATGGCAGGGCCACAGGGCCAGCGCCTGCCACAGCGCGTCGGCGCCGCGCTCCATCCGCACGACACAGCCGCGCGCTTCCAGTTGCGCACCGATCAGCACGGCCTGGCCGGGATCGTCCTCGATCAGCAGCACGCGAAGCCGGGAGTCGGACTCGGCCGGCGCGGCTTGCGGGTCTTCGCGGATCGTGCGGTCGATCTCGGCCAGTACCTGCCGCACCGGTTCGTCGAGCTGCGCGGCGAGGGCGGCCGTTTGCGCATCGGTCACCGAGGCGCTGCGCTCGAACTCGTTCAGCACGCGATCGGCCGCGCGCGCGCGCTCGCCGATGTCTTCGTAACCGTAGGACGAGGCGGAGCCGGCAAGGCGATGGATCTGGGTCTGGATTTCGCGGCGGGCATCGGCCGAGCCGGGGGCGCCGGCAAACACGCGCCAGGCTTCGGACAGCTGCTCGTGCTTTTGTTGCAGCGAAGCGGCGTAGCGCTTGCGCAATTGGATGAGTCGTTGATTGAAGTCGGTCATGAACGAATCCGTAATCGGCATGCGGCGGCATGCGACGACGCAGGCCCGTAGCATCGCATTGCCGGTCGCGGACGGGTCGCCGCCTTCACGATCTTTTACGCACGCAGGGGCCAGCCTCGTGTTTCGATTGCGCCCCGCCGCACGCACGGCCCTCGTTTGACGGAGTCCACCATGACCAATTTCACCGACCAGATCCTGCAGCAACTTGATCCTTCCAGCATTTCGGCGATTGCCTCGCAGCTGGGCCTGGATCCGGCACAGGCACAGGCCGCCGTCGAGCAGGCGGTGCCGCTGGTGGTTGGCGGACTGGCCAATGGCGCGTCGACCGCGCAGGGCGCCAGCGCATTGTTCGAAACGGCGAAGGCGCATTCGGCGCTCGACCTCGGCTCCATCCTCGGCAGCGCGCTCGGCGCCGGCGCTCCCGGCCGTGGTGCCGAAGGCGGCCTCGGCGGCCTCGGCGGCCTCGGCTCGATCCTCGGCGGCATGCTCGGTGGCGGCGCGGGCGTGGGGGCTGGTGCCGGCGGCGGCGGACTGGACGCCGGTGCCATCCTCGGCGGCCTGTTCGGCGGCCGGCAGGATCAGGCGGCACAGAATCTGGGCAAGTCCAGCGGCATCGGCACCCGCAATGCCGGCATGCTGCTGGCCATCCTCGCGCCGATCGTGATGAGCATCATCGGCCGCATGAGCCAGGGCAAGGGACTGGATGCCGGTGGCCTCGGCGGCGCGCTCGCGCAGGAAACCCAGGCCAACCGCCAGGGCGCCAACGGCGGCCTGCTCGGGTCGGTGCTGGATCAGGACGGCGACGGCCAGTTCGGCGTCAGCGACCTGCTCAAGCTCGGCACGCAGATGTTCAGCGGCTCGCGCCGCGCCTGATCGCGCCCGTGAAGCACGATGCGAAAAGCCGCTCCGGCGGCTTTTCGCTGCGCGGTCATTCGATCCCCGCGCGGTCCGCGCCGGCGGCGCGCAGATAGGCGGAAAGCCCGCGTTCGGCGGCCTCCTCGAAGGCTTCGCCGGTGCAGTCGAAACGTGCGATGCGATCGGCACGGAAACTGCGGAAACCGCCGCGCAGGCGGCACCACGCGCCGAGCGTCCACGCACTGCCCCAGAAGGCCAGGCACAGCGGCTCCACCTCGCGCGTGCTGGCACGCCCACCCTCGTCGCAATAATCCAGACGCAGCACGCGCTGGCCGGCAATGGCCTCGTGCAGGCGTTCGATCAAACCCGTCGCCGCTTCGTTGCGCCGTGCCGGCGCGAAGATGCGCGAGTGCGACGCGCGCTGCTTCAGTTCCGGCGGCAGCACCGCTTCGATCTTCAGCAGCGCCGCCTGCGCGCCGCGATTCAGTCGCGCACCGGCGAAGGCACGGACGAATCGCGTTCCGACCACCAGGGCTTCCAGTTCGTCGGCGTTGAACATCAGCGGCGGAATGTCCGATCCCTTGCGCAGCACATAGCCGACGCCGGCCTCGCCCTCGATCGGCACGCCCGAAAGCTGCAGGTCGGCAACGTCGCGATAGACCGTGCGCAACGAAACCCCGAGCGTTCCGGCGAGACGGTGCGCAGGCAGCGCGGTGCGGCGTCCGCGCAAGGCGTGGATGATCAGAAACAGGCGATCGGCGCGGCGCATCCATCCATGATTGCGTGCCGCAGCCGCAATGGCAAAGGGGCGCTGCCGCCGCACCGGGCGGCAGCCGTGATGCACTGCCTGCCCGCGCCCGTGGACGAAGACCGGCAGGCGCCGCGGTTCACACCGGCGACCAAAGGCCGATGCGGTTGCCCTCGCAATCGCGGAACTGCGCAAACCAGCCCAGATCCTGCGGCAGTGCGGTGCGTGGCACCAGGGTGTCGCCGCCATGCCGGTTGGCGCGTTCGAGCGCGGGCGCCAGATCGGTCACGCTCAGGTAGACGACGCTCCCCTGCACGTTCGGCCGGCAGTCTTCGTGCGCGATCAACGCGCCTCCGGCATTCGGCTTGCCGCCGCTCGGAAACACGGCCATCACGCCGGCGCCGAAATCCTCGCGCCGCAGGTTCACGTCGAGCACGGTTTCGTAGAACGCCTGCGCGCGGTCGAGGTCGGCCACCGGGATCTCGAACCAGGCGGGCACATTGGGATTCAGCATGACGGGCAACTCCTTGGCGGTGCTCGATTCGCACGCCGGCAGCATGACGCGGGCCTGCTGACAGCCTTGTGTCAGCAGGCCCACGGGGTCAGCGCAACGCGGCCTCGGGATCGAAGCCGTCGGCGAAGATGAAGTCGTCCTGCTGCGCACATTCCGACGGCAGCTCCAGCCGGAAGATGCCCGGCTGTGGCGTGGCCGGCGCAGGGAACGGCTCGAACACGCCGTTGGGGGCAAACTTTCCGAACACGTTGGCGCTGCTCACATCGTCCAGCACCAGCATGCCGTACAGGGTGCCGTCGCGGCGATCGAAGGCCAGCGACTGCATGCTGTTGTCGGCCTCGGACTGGCCGCTCGGCTCGCCGACGATGGCCATCGCGCCGGTATCGACATTGATCCGCACCAGCGCGTCGCCGACCGTGTCGTAGCCGTACAGCGTGCCGCTGTACGAGATCGCCAGGGCCGTGACCTTGGCCGGATCCGGGCTCATCTGGCCGACGTGGGTCAGACACCGGTCGCGGTATCGAAGCGGTACAGCTCCGAATAGGCGGTGCTGGCCGCCCAGTCGTTGCGGATCGCGGCGACATAGCCCTCGCCACTGACCGGATCGATGGCCAGGTCCAGCAATTCGGTGGTGGCATCGTCGATCGCGTCGCCGCCGATCTCGCCGTGGACCTCGGTCGCCGCCGTCGGCCACTGCGTGCCCCAGTCGGCGCCGAGGCGCAGATACCAGCTCGTCGTCTGGTCGGTGCCCAGATCCCACGCGGCCACGGCCGACAGCGCGCTGCCTCCCTGGGTCAGCGTGCCGTACAGGTCGGAAAGGTCGGCCGACC
>JASLGB010000406.1 GCA_030150315.1 Dokdonella sp.
GATCGCGGTTACACCAAGGCCGCGCGCGAACAATCACTGCGTGACGCAGGCTACCGCGACCGGATCCAGCGCAAGGGTCAGGCCGGCAAACCATTGAGCGCAGCGCAACAGCGACGCAACCGGTGTATTGCCAAACAGCGCGCCTTTGGCGAACACCCGTTCGCACGCTTGGCGCAGATGGGCGGCAAGTGTCTGCGCACGATCGGCCTGGCGCGAGCGAAGGCGGTGATCGAGTTGAAGGTGATCGCACACAACCTGATGCATCTGGCGCGACTGCAGAAGCGCGGCATCGTGCCGGCGTGACGCCGGCGGGCAGCCGAGAGGCTGCTTGAGCGTCACCAGCACTGATGAGTGTGCTGATCGAATCGGCGCTTCATGGCCTGACCGGAGCCGATGGATCGGCTCGGGAGTGCCTGAATGAGGTTATTCGAGGTTCGCTTACGGGGCAAGCTGCGAATTGGCAACAGCTAGGCTGGCAAGGGTATTTGCCTTGACAATTACTATTCTTCGGCGTAGTAAGGCTCATAAATAAGCCGTTATATCGATAACGGATCAAGTATGAGCCATGCGTCGGAAAGAAGCTGACTTCGCTACCCCTGCAGCCACCAAGGCAGCAGTCCATCTTGGCGACCTGGTCCGTCAGGCCCGCTTGGCACGGTCGTGGACGCAGCAAGGCTTGGCCGAGCGCGCGCGCATCAGCTTGGCCACGCTCAAGAGAATGGAGGGCGGCGCAGTCGAGGTCTCACTGGGCGGTTGGCTGGCGGTGTTCGAAAGCTTGGGCCTGTTGCCCCTGTTCAGCGCGCTGCGGGATCCAGCGTCCGCCGCCTTGCTGGACGCCACCAAGGCCAAGCGCGTGCGCTCCGGCAAGCGCGATGACCTGGACTTCTGAGCATGGTCGAGCGCACCGTTTTCATCCACCTGCCCGGCGAAACGGAGGCCGTCCCGGCCGGATGCCTGACGATGATCGAGCAGGGGCTGCAAGTGCAGGCCTCGATCTTTGCCTACGGCCGTCGTTACGTGACGCGCGCCAATGCATTGCCGGTCGATCCGGTCGCGTTGGCGCTGGAGGCGGGACGAAACGACGAGGAACTCGTGCCCACGGCGGGGCTGGCCATGTTCGGCGCCCTGCGCGATGCCACCCCCGATGCGTGGGGACGCCGGGTCATCGAGAACCGCTTGCGGGCGCCGCCGAACGGCCTACCGGAGTCGGTCTACCTGGATCACGCCGGGCCGCACCGTGCCGGCGCGCTGGATGTGCGCGAGTCGCCGACAAGTCCGTCCGCGAACGGTGCGCTGCCGTCGGTCCTTGACCTGCGCCATCTGCTGGATGCAGCGGCGAGGATCGAAGAAGGCGAACCGGTGCCGGCACATCTGGAAGTCTTCTTCGCCGGCGGTCCCTCGGTGGGCGGCGCCCGGCCCAAGGCGGTGGTGACCGCCGATGGCGAGGAGTGGATCGCCAAGTTCCCGGCCAGGAACGATCCGTTCAACGTGCCATTGGTCGAACGCGCCACGCTGGAGCTCGCGCGCGAGGCGGGCCTTGCGGTGCCGAGTACGCGCTTGGAGATGCTGGCGGACGGACGGCAGGTGATGCTGATCGAGCGCTTCGACCGCGAAGGAGTTGGACGTCGCCACATGATCAGTGCGCTGACGCTGCTAGCGCTACATGAGCAAGATTCGCCGGATTCCAGCTATGCGGCGATCTCCGATGCAATGGGCTTGCATGGCGTGAGTGGTCGGATTGCGTCTGATCGAAACGAGCTGTTCGCGCGGATGGTGTTCAACATTCTGGTGTCCAACGACGACGATCACCTGCGCAACCATGCCTTTCTCTTCGATGCAGAAGGCGGCGGCTGGCGGCTGAGCCCACTGTACGACGTGGTGCCAAAGCCACAGGTGGCGCAGGAACGCATGCTGCATTTGTCGGTGGGGCCGCAGGGCCGGTTGGCGCGCCTGGACAACGCCTTGGCCGGTGCCGGGCGGTTCGGCTTGCTGCCGCCGGATGCGGCACGGATCATTGATCGCGTCGTTGGCGTCGTGCGCGGTTGGCGCGACATCTTCGAGCGGCTGGGCGTGCCAGTGCGGGAATGCGACCGGGTGGTCAGCGCATTCCGCCGCGCCGCCGATATCGGGATGCGCGACGTGGATCGGCAACTCTGATGGATGCCGTGGGGAACGTTGCCGAAAGAAACGGGGAATGGCATGCAGCCGTTGATCGTTGCCGAACAGGTACGCCCAGGCGTCGCGGATTTCCTGGCAACGACATTCCCGGCTGCCACCCCCGGGGGTTTGAAACGTGACGGGGATTTCCTGGCCACGCCGGGCAAGCTGGCGCAGGGGCCGTATGTCAGCATCGGCCTGCCGTTCCGCAAGCATGCGGGCAAGCCGGCATTCGACTGGCTCGAGGATGGTTTTGTCCCTCACGCGCACCAGGCCCGCGCGTTCGAGCGCTTGGTGGGCGATGCACCGAAATCAACGCGGATAGGGATTGACCGGGGATTCACCAGCCGACGCGGATCCCGGTTTTGGATAAGTGAACCCAAACCCCGTTTTTGATGATCAGTTCGCAAGGCGGGCGATGACCAGATGGAGCAATGCCCGCAGGCGTGCCATCCGACGCAGGTCGCGGTGGTAGCCCAACCAGGTGTCGCGGCCGGCGATTCGCTGCCGCAGTCGATCCGCGCGGTGCCCGCGGTCGCCTGGTCAACCGGTCCTTCCCGCGTAGAGTCAGTCGACGGATTTCTGGAAACTCGCCTCAACGCAGGTTTCCATGCGCTGGTCGAAGTTCTGTGCGAGCCAGGTCACCGAGATCCTGAAGGAGGTCGGTGGCGGGCAATCCGCATCGCTTCCGCGACAGATCCTTGTTGCGACTCATTCTCATTTGCGTTAGATTCCGCGGCCTTGATACGGACGGCTCTTCGGTGTGTCCGTGCGGTTGAATCCAGTGGCATCGGGGCGCGCGGGCGCGCTGCCGGGCGAGGAAGGCATGACGGATACGGCGCGCATCGCAACGGCGCAGTCGGACGCGACTCCGCCGAGGCGGCGCGCGTACTGGCTGAAGACGCTGCACGAATGGCATTGGGTCAGCTCGGCCGTGTGTCTGGTGGCGCTGGTGTTGTTCAGCGTCACGGGCTTCACGCTGAACCATGCGCGCCAGATCGAGGGCAAGGCGGTGGTGTCCCGGCACGAGGCGCGCCTGCCGGATTCCTTGCGGTCGGCGGTGGAAGTGCCGTCGGCGAAAGACGCGCCGCTGCCGGTGGCGTTGCGCGACTGGTTGCGCAGCGAGATCGGCGTGGATCCGGGTACGCGGATCGCGGAATGGTCCGATGGCGAGGCCTACGTCTCGATGCCGCGGCCGGGTGGCGATGCATGGATCAGCGTCGATCTCGACAGCGGCCAGGTGCATTACGAAAAAACCGATCGCGGCTGGATTTCCTACTTCAACGACCTGCACAAGGGGCGCAACGCCGGCGCGCTGTGGAGCTGGTTCATCGACCTGTTTGCACTGGCCAGCCTGGTGTTTGCGCTGAGCGGCCTTGGCCTGCTCTGGCTGCACGGGCGGCAGCGCGCGATGACCTGGCCGATGGTCGCGCTCGGATTGCTGTTGCCGCTGTTGATTGCCCTGCTTTTCATCCATTGAACCGAGGTACGCATGCGCATTCCCACCCTCATCGCCGGCCTTGCGCTGGCCGCGCCTTCCGCTTTTGCCGCAACCGCGCAGATCGCGGTGGAAATCCCGCGCATGGACGTTTCCGAGTACCACCGTCCGTATGTCGCGATCTGGATCGAGCGCGAGGATCGCAGCGTCGCGGCCAATCTGGCGGTCTGGTACCAGATGAAGGACGGCAAGGATGCGAAGTCCGGCGAGTCCGAGCCCGGTTCCAAGTGGCTGGCCGACTTGCGCCAGTGGTGGCGCCGCAGCGGGCGTGACCAGAGTTTGCCGATCGATGGCGTCAGCGGCGCGACGCGCCCGGTGGGTCAGCACACGCTGGCGTTCTCCAGCGACAAGCCGCCGCTCGCGG
>JASLGB010000409.1 GCA_030150315.1 Dokdonella sp.
GTACTCGGCGCTGGCCACGAGCAGGTTCTTGCCGCCGATGATGAAGTCCTGGCACTTGGTCTTCGGCCGCTCGGCGCAGCGCGCTTCGGCTTCGGGGATGCGGTCGGGCGGCAGCGGCGGACCGACGGTCTGGAAGGCATAGCCGCGGATCGAGCGGTCGCCGCCGGCGAAGAAGCGCAGTTCCGGTGGCAGGCGGTCGAAATCGCCGGCGTAGGTCGCGCCGAAAGAGCCGCGCGCGATGAAGCGCGACCGCTCGCCGAGGCCGCGGATCCACTTCGCGTCGGCAGTGACCTGGCCGAAGCTGGTGTCCGACAGCAGGCTTTCGTGGCCGGCCCGCGCGGCGAAGGTGGCCGACCAGCCCTTGCGCACGAACATCGGGTCGTCGGCCTGCTTGCGCGCGAAGGAAACCTCCGGATAGAGCAGGGTGGTGTCGCCCTGCAGGTTGGAGACCTCGAAGTTGCCGGTCAGGAACTTGAGCCCGAGCGTGCGCGTCCAGCCGTGCCAGATGCGCGAATCGGTGGCGGCCAGCCCCCAGGTGCGCGAAGTGCTGGTGTCGGTGTTTTCGTCGCGGAAGGTCGCGCCGAAATTCAGCATGTGGTTGTCGTGGCCGCCGAGCGGGATCGTGTAGGTGGCCGCGGCGGTCTTCAGGCGTTGCGCGACCAGCGTCTCGACCTTGGCCTTGTGGCCGCGGCGGTTGATCCAGCGCCGTTCCACGCCGCCGCGCACGCCGGCGCCGGTGTCGGTGCCGTAGAACGCGCCGGCGGTGTAGGTGGTGCGCTTGGCCGGGCCGAGGACGACCTTGATAGGCACGATGCCGTCGCGCGCGTTGTCGGTGTCCGGTTGCACCTGCGCGATGGCGAAGTAGTCGGCGTCGATCAGCTTCTGCTGCAGCAGCAGGACCTGGTCCTGGGTGTAGAAGTCGCCCTCGTTCCACGGTATGTAGCGGTCGAGGAACTCATCCGGGAACTGCGCGCCCTCGAAGGTCGTGGGGCCGAGGCGGTAGCGCTGGCCGACCTTCCATGCCAGATGGACTTCGGCGCTGTTGGCCGAGCTTTGCACCTCGACCTGATGGGTGACCAGTTCCGCATCGAGATAGCCGGTGCCAACCAGCGCGGCCTGCACCGTTGCCTTGCTCTTTTCGTAGGCGGCGTGATCGAGCGGCTGCCCCTTGCCGGGTGAAAAGCCGTCGACCGCCTGCCGCACGGCCTTCTGGCCTTCCGCGTCGCCATCGATGCGGAGGTCGAGCGTGGTGACCCGGGTGGGTTCGCCGGGCTTCACATGCAGGACGGCGGTGTAGCGGTCGCCGGACTCCTGCAGGCTGCCGTCGATGGAGGCGGCGTAGTAGCCGTAGGGCTCCAGCGCCTTGCGTGCCTGCGCCTCGACGTTGTCGTAGAGGCGGCGCACCTGCGCCGCGGTCACGTCGCGGTCGGTGTACTGGCTGATCTCCACGCCGGCGAGCACGGCATCGTGCAGAACGCCTTCGACGCCATCCACCTGGAGGGCCACGCGGGCGGCCGACGCCGTGGCGGGGGCGCAAAGCAGGACGAGGAACAGGGCTGCGGCCTGGCGGCAGCGCGAGCGGGGGCCGTCGATGGTCAACATGCGCCCGTTATAGCAAAAACGGGGTTGTGACCCTGTAGCGATTTGTTGCATTGCGACGCAATCGACGTCGCGCGCGCCTCAGCTGCGTGGTGCGGAGGCGGCGCGCGTCGTCGTGTCCTGCTCGAGGGCGGGGTCGCTGGCCAGCGGCATCAGTGCCGGCGTGTCGAGGTCGTCGAACTGGTCGTTGTCGACGGCCCAGAAGAAGGCCCAGCCGCCGAGTGCGACCAGAACCAGACCGAGCGGAATCAGGAGCAGGATGATGTTCATCGCGTCGGCCCGTCTCAGCGGCGCGTGGCGTCGGGCGCCGGCGGATCGCTGGGTGGCACCTTGCTCGGTCGCGGCACATCGTTCGGCACGACGATGTGCGCATCGGGATGCTGCACCGCGGTCGCGATCAGCGCGAAGGAGCCGAGCACGGTGGCTCCGAGCAGCAGGACCATGAGCCAGACTTCCGGCACGCGGTGCCAGGGCGTGCGCACCGGCGCTCGGACGATGGGGGCGGTTGCGGTATTCATGGTTTCTCCGGGGCGAAGAACTGCGCCTTGGCGTGGGCGGCGACCTTGCCGTCATCGTCCACCACTTCGACGCGGATGTCGTTGCGGCCATGCAGCGCACCGGCTTCGGCGCGCAGGGTCAGCGGCAGCGAAAAGACCTCGCCCGGCTCCAGCACGACCGAGGGAGCGCCGAGCGGACGCAGCGGCAGCGGCGTTTTCAGGCGGATCGAAAGATGGCGCGGCTGGTCGCTCTTGTTGACCAGCTTGACGCTGTAGCTGTTCTCGACGGCGTTGCCGGCGACGGTGCGGAACAGGGCATTGCGGTCGCGCAGCACTTCCGCCAGCACCGGCGTGCGCGCGCTGACGGCCCAGACGAAGCCGCCGATGAAGGCGGTCAGGATCGCCGCGTAGATCAGAACGCGCAGGCGCAGCACGCGTACCGGCTTGCCCATCATCGCGTGTTCGGTGGTGTAGCGGATCAGCCCGCGCGGGTAGGCCATCTTGTCCATCACCGCGTCGCAGGCATCGATGCAGGCGGCGCAGGCGATGCATTCGATCTGCAGGCCTTCGCGGATGTCGATGCCGGTCGGGCAGACCTGCACGCAGGCCAGGCAATCGATGCAGTCGCCGAGTGCCGGCGTGGCCGGATCGGCATCCGGCGCGGCGACGAAGGCGGTCGCCGGTGCCGTCGCAACGGCAGGCGCACTCGCGATCGCGCCGATCGCGGCCCTGGTCCGCCGGCGGTGCCCGCGCGGTTCGCCGCGCGCGACGTCGTAGCTGATGACCAGGGTGTCGCGGTCGAACATGGCGCTCTGGAAGCGCGCATACGGACACATGTATTTGCACACCTGCTCGCGCAGGAATCCGGCATTGCCCCAGGTCGCCAGCGCGTAGAAGACGGTCCAGAACAAGGCCCAGCCGCCGAACGTGCCGGCCAGGATGTCGCCGCCGAGGGTGCGGATCGGCGTGAAGAAGCCGACGAAGGTGAAGCCGGTCCACAGTGCGAACAGGAGCCAGACCGAGTGCTTGGCGGCCTTGCGCCAGATGCGGTTGCGGTTCCACGGCCCCTTGTCCAGGCGCATGCGCGCGTTGCGGTCGCCTTCGATCCAGCGCTCCATCCACAGGAACACTTCGGTCCACACCGTCTGCGGACAGGCGTAGCCGCACCACAGGCGGCCGGCCAGCGCGGTGAAGAAGAACAGCGACAGCGCCGCGATGACCAGCAGCAGGGTCAGCAGGTAGAAGTCCTGCGG
>JASLGB010000080.1 GCA_030150315.1 Dokdonella sp.
AGAAGCTGGACAAGCTCGGTATGCGCGGCAGCAACACCTGCGAACTGGTATTCGACAACTGCGAGATCCCCGACGAAAACCGCGTCGGCGAAGTCAACGAAGGCGTGCGCGTGCTGATGAGCGGCCTGGACACCGAACGTCTCGTGCTTTCCGGTGGCCCGATCGGTCTGATGCAGGCGGCGCTGGACATCACCCTGCCCTACGTGCGCGAGCGCAAGCAATTCAATGCGCCGATCGGCACCTTCGGCCTGATGCAGGGCAAGATCGCCGACATGTATACGGCGCTGCAGTCGTCGCGTGCCTACGCCTATCTCGTGGCGCAGAACTACGATGCCGGCGTGAAGTCGCGCATCGACCCGGCTTCCTGCCTGATGCATGCCTCGGAGAGTGCGGTGAAGGTTGCGCTGGAGGCGATCCAGTCACTCGGCGGCAACGGCTACATCAACGAATACCCCGCCGGGCGCCTGCTGCGCGACGCCAAGCTCTATGAAATCGGCGCCGGCACCAACGAGATCCGCCGCATGCTGATCGGGCGCGAACTGTTCCACGGCAAGTCCTGAGTGACCGGAACACCGCCAGGGAGCGCGCCATCCGACCCCCGCGCGGGGGTCGGGTCGACCCGACAGGCAGCGCCGCGAGGCCCGTTTGCCGCAGCGCAATAGCGGCGCGATAATCGGGCGACTCTCCTTGGCGCTTGCCGCCAGTCCCAGCACGAGGTTTCACCATGTCTGATGTCGTCATCGTCTGCGCCAAGCGCACTGCCATCGGTTCCATGCTCGGCCAGTTCAACGGCGTTCCGACGCCGACGCTGGGCGCGGCGGCGATCAAGGCCGCACTCGAGCATGGCGGGGTTGCCGCGGATGCCGTCTCCGAGGTCATCATGGGCTGTGTCCTGCCAGCCAATCTCGGCCAGGCTCCGGCGCGACAAGCCGCCCTCGCGGCCGGCCTGCCGCAAGCGGCTGGCTGCACCACCATCAACAAGGTCTGCGGTTCCGGCATGAAGGCCATCATGCTGGCCCACGACCTGATCAAGGTCGGCTCGGCCAAGGTCGTGGTCGCCGGTGGCATGGAATCGATGACCAACGCGCCGCACATGATGTCAGCGCGCAATGGCGTGCGCTACGGCGAGGCCAAGCTGGTCGATCACATGGCCTGGGACGGCCTGACCAACCCCTACGACGGCCAGTCTATGGGCGTGTTCGCCGAGGCCACCGCGGAAAAGTTCGGCTTCACGCGGGAGGCGCAGGACGCCTACACCATCGAGTCGGTCAAGCGTGCGCAGGCAGCAATCGAATCGGGCGCGTTCGTCGACGAAATCGTTCCGGTCAAGGTCGCCACGCGCAAGGGTGAAACCGAGTTCGCGGTCGACGAGCAGCCGGGCAAGTCCGACATCGCCAAGATCCCGACCTTGCGCGGTGCGTTCAAGAAGGACGGCACGGTCACCGCGGCCAGCTCGTCCAGCATTTCCGATGGCGCGGCGGCAACCGTGCTGATGAGCGCCGACGAGGCGGTCCGACTGGGCGTGAAGCCGATGGCCCGCGTCGTTGCGCACGCGACCAATGCGCAGGCCCCGGAGTGGTTCACTACGGCGCCGATCGGCGCGATCCAGGCCGTTCTGGACAAGGCCGGCTGGAACGTCGGGGACGTGGACCTGTTCGAGGTCAACGAAGCCTTCGCCGTCGTCGCGATGGCTCCGATCAAGGAGCTGGGCATCGCGCACGAGAAGATCAACGTCAACGGCGGCGCCTGCGCGCTGGGGCATCCGATCGGCGCCAGCGGCGCGCGCATCGTGGTCACCCTGCTGCATGCACTGAAGAAGCGTGGCGGCAAGCGTGGCGTCGCCGCGCTGTGCATCGGCGGCGGCGAAGCCACCGCGATTGCCGTCGAGCTGAGCTGATTACATCGCATTGTGGCGGAGCCTTCGCGGGCTCCGCCGCTTTCATGTACGGACAAGTCCGTCCGTTCGACAAAGGGAAGGAAATCGCCATGAAGACGATCAACCTGAAACCGATCCTGCTCGCCGCCTCGCTGGCTGCCGTACTCGGAGCCTGCAGCGACAACTCCAAGGAGCAGGCTCAGCAGGCCGCCGACAACGCCGCCGCGCAGACGCGCCAGGCTGCCGAAGACGTGAAGAAGGCGGCCCAGGAAACGGCCGATGCGACCGCCGAAGCCGCGAAGAAGGCAGCGGAAGCCAGCAAGGAAGCCGCCCACGACGCGCACGAAGCCATGAGCGACGCCGCCGACAAGGCAGGCGATGCCGCGCAGGGCGCCGGCGATCGTGCCAAGGAAGCCGCGGGCGAAGCCTACGACGCCACCAAGGAAGCGGCCGGCAATGCCGGCACCGCGATCAAGGAAGGCGCCACCGCCGCAGGAGAAGCCATTTCCGACACGGCCAAGGAAGGTTGGGAAGCCACCAAGGCGGCCGGTCACGAAGTGAAGGAAGGCGCCAAGGAAGTCGGCCACGACATCGCCAACGCCGCCCGTGACGCCAAGGACGCGGCGAAGGACGCCGTGTCGGACAAGAAAGACTGATCGTTCCGTTCGACTCTTCGACGCACCGGCCGCCTTGTGCGGCCGGCAGCGTTTTTTAGTGATCGCGATTGACGCCGTCGCAGGTGCTTCTGAAAACAAGGCTTCGGAATCTCGCTACGGGACGAGCAGTCCATGACGAAGTCAGGCGCATCAATGCTCTTGTCCATGCTTGTTGTCATGGTCTTCCCTGCGGAGACATCCGCGTTGGTCTTGCCGTTGAGACCGGGAGA
>JASLGB010000123.1 GCA_030150315.1 Dokdonella sp.
TTCCTGTCTCCCGCGGCGACAGGTGGCCCGTTGGGCCGGCAGAAGATCGGGACGAAGGCGGCGCGGTTTGGTTCAAGGCGCGTGTCGTGCTGCGTCCGGTCGCTCCTGCAAACTCCTCGCTCCGCAGAGGAGGTCTCTTGATCCGGTCAGGCGGCGCGTGCGGCGGATGACGGAAGCATTCGCGGTGCCACTCCGTCCACCACCTCGGCGATGGCCTTGATGTGCGCTGGCGTCGTGCCGCAGCAGCCGCCGACCATATTGAGAAGTCCCGATCGCGCGAATTCGCCGATCAGCTCCGCCATCTGCTCGGGGGTTTCGTCGTACTCGGCGAAGGCGTTCGGCAAGCCCGCGTTCGGATGCGCGCTGACATGGCAGTCGGCGACCTGCGCCAGCATGTCGACGTACTGGCGCAGCTCTTTCGCGCCGAGGGCGCAGTTGAGGCCGACCGAGAGCGGGCGCGTGTGCGCGACCGAGGTATGGAAGGCTTCGGTGGTCTGGCCCGAAAGCGTGCGGCCGGAAAGATCGGTGATGGTGCCGGAGATCATCACCGGCAGGCGCCCGCCGCGCGCGTCGAATTCTTCCTCGATCGCATACAGCGCGGCCTTGGCGTTCAAGGTGTCGAAGATCGTCTCGACCATCAGGGTATCGGCGCCGCCGTCGATGAGCGCGGCCGTGGCTTCGCGGTAGGCCACGCGCAGCTCCTCGAAACTGGTGTTGCGAAAGCCCGGGTCGTTGACGTCGGGGCTGATCGAGGCGGTGCGGCTGGTGGGGCCGAGCACGCCGATGACAAAGCGGGGCTGGTCGGGCGTCTTCGCCTCGGCTGCGTCGCAGCAGGCGCGGGCCAGGCGCGCGCCTTCCGCGTTGATCTCGTGCACCAGGTGTTCGAGGTGGTAGTCGGCCTGACTGATCGATGTCGCGTTGAACGTGTTCGTCTCGACGAAGTCGGCGCCGGCATCGAGATAGGCCGCATGGATCGCGCCGATCACATCCGGTCGCGTCAGCGTCAGCAGGTCGTTGTTGCCCTTGAGGTCGTGCGCGTGGTCGGCGAAGCGCTCGCCGCGATAGTCGGCCTCGTCCAGGCGGTAACCCTGCACCATCGTGCCCATCGCGCCGTCGATGACAAGGATGCGCCGCGCCAGTGCGGCGTAGAGGGCTTCGACGCGCGACGGATTCAGGTAGGGCAGGGTCATGGCTTCCTCGCCAGCAGGCTCAAGACTTCGAAATGCGGCGCACGGCGCTCACGGGTCAGGCGCTCGCAGGCGACGACTTCAAGGTCGGCCTTGCGCGCGAAGCCGCACAATTCCTCGACGGTGAAGCCGAGATTGCGGTGCTCGAACGGCTCCACCGTGGTCCGGTGCGCGTGCTTGCCGAGGGTTGCGGCCAGCAGGCGTCCACCGGGGCGCAGCACGCGCGCGGCCTCCTGGATGGCCAGCGCGGGTTGCTCGCTGTAAGTCAGCGCGTGCATCAGCAGCACGAGGTCGAACGAGGCATCGGCCGACTCCAGCGCATGCATGTCGCCGACCTGGACGTCGACATTGGTGAAGACCTTCAGGCGTTGCCGGGCGGCGGAAACGACGCGCTCGCTGGCATCGACGCAGAGAATGGTACGGGCGTGCGGCGCGAGCAGTTCGGCCATCACGCCATCGCCGGAAGCGACGTCGAGTACATCGCCGGTCTCGACCAGATGGGTCAGGCCGCGCGCCAGCGTTTCCCAGGTGCGACCGGGCGAGTAGTGCCGTTCCATGTCGCCGGCGACCGTGTCGGCCCAGCCTTCGGCGCGCGCACGCTTGGCCAGCAGCGCCGGCAGGCGGCGTTCGTCGTCGTGCAGGATGGCGTCGTCGACGTTCTCGCGCAGGGCTCGCAGCAGCATGGCTTCCTTGGCGTCGAGCTCGCCGTTGTAGCGGTAGTACGACGACACGCCGGCGCGGCGGTCGCGCACCAGGTCGGCTTCCTTGAGTTTGGCCAGATGGGTTGACACGCGCGGCTGTGCCAGGCGCAGGATCGCCGAAAGCTCCGCGACAGTGAGTTCCTCGCGTTCGAGCAGGGCAAGCAGGCGCACGCGGGTGGGGTCCGACAGCAGGCGCAGCAGGGCCGATGTGGCAGCCAGGTCCACGTATTTATCCCTTCATCTTGATTGAAAGATGGAGGCGCAGCGTAGCGATGCGCCGGGTTGGCGTCAATCGAGGCGTCGCGGCACGCCCGCTGTGCCGCGACGTTCAGTGCAGCGGAATGCGCAGGCGGGCGACGAGGCCGCCGCCATCGCGTGCGCGCAGCGTCAGCTCGCCGCCGACGCGGGCGGCAATCGCGTGCACGATCGACAGGCCGAGGCCGGCACCGTCCTTCGGGCCGCGTCCCTGGTCGCCGCGCCAGAAGCGCTGGCCGATGCGCTGCCACTGTTCCGCGTCCAGTCCCGGGCCGTGGTCGGACACGGCGAGGGTGGCTTGGCGCGCGGTCTGGTCGAAGCTCACGTAGAGTGCAACGGGCCGGTCTGCCGGCGAGTAGCGCAGCGCGTTGTCGAGCAGGTTGCGCAGGCTGGTTTCGAGCAGGGATCGCGGGACCGGCGTGTCGTGATCGCGGCCGTGGACGTGGCAGTTCACGCGCTGCGCATCGGCGGCGCCCAGATGCCGGGTCAGCTCCTCGATCACGGCCACCACCGACGGGCAGGCATCTTCCGGCGCCGCGGGCGCTTCGGTGCGGACCAGAGCCATCATCTGCTCCAGCGTGCGGCGCAGGCGCTCGACGCCTTCGCCGGCATGCTGCAGCGACTGGCGGACGACATCGCCTTCGGCGAGGCGTGCGACTTGCAGATGCGTGTCGATCGCGGTCAGCGGGGTGCGCAGTTCGTGCGCTGCCGCGTCGGTGAAGGCGCGCTGGTCGGCGAGCGTGCGCGCCAGTCGTTCCAGCAGTCCGTTCAATGCATCGACCAGCGGTGCCAGTTCGGCCGGCGCGTGGCCGCTGTCGATCGGCGTGGTGTCGTCGGCGCGGCGATTGCGCAAGGTATGGCGCAAGATTTCCAGCGGCGACAGGCCGCGGCCGATGCCGATCCACAAGGCGAGCAGGCCGCCCACCGTGGCGATCAGGAAAGGGATTCCGGTGGCGCGCCGCATGCCGGCGACCAGCGCCTCGCGCATGTCGATGCGGTCGGCGGTCATGATCTGGTAGCCGCGCTCATCCTGCAGCAGGTAGATCCGCCACGGCTGGCCGTCGACTTCGCGCGTGCTGTAACCGAGGGGCAGGCTTTCCGGCCCGGCTTGCGGGGCGCCTTCGGTCTGCGCGAGCACGCTGCCCTGCATCGAGCGGATTTCGCAGGCGATGCCATCGGCGCCGCCGATGCGCATCACGTCCGACCAGTGCGAGGGTGCCGCCGGTGGCGACAGCGCGGCTCGTTGCAGCAGGCCGGAGACCATGCGCGCGGACATCGCCAGCCGCACATCGAGCGTGCGCTCCAGATTGGCGTGCACGCCGCGCATCATCCAGGCGGCCGCGCTGGCCCAGAGCACGACCAGTGCAAGGCCGACCAGCAGCACGGCGCGCAGACGCAGGCTCATGGCCGCCGCCATCCGAGGCGCCAGCCAAGGCCGCGCACGGTTTCGATCGATTCGCTGCCGAGCTTGCGCCGGATGTTGTGGATATGCACGTTGAGGGCGTTGCTGCCGACCGATTCGGTCAGGCCGTACAGGCGCTCGTGCAGGGCATCGGCGTCGAACCAGCGGCCGTGGCCGCTGGCCAGATGGGTCAGCAGGTCGATCTCGCGGCGCGACAGCTCGACCGGTTGCCCGTTCAGCCACGCCAGCCCGCTGTCGGGCTCCAGCCGCAGCGGGCCCGCTGCGATCGTCTGTGCCGTGCGGCCCTGACTGCGGCGCACGATGGCGTGCAGGCGGGCGGCCGCCTCGCGCAGGTCGAACGGCTTGACCAGATAGTCGTCGGCTCCGGCGTGCAGTCCGGCCAAGCGGTGCTCGACGGCATCGCGTGCGGTGACGATCAGCACCGGCAAGGTGGGTTCGACGGCGCGCAGGGTGGCGAGCAGATCCAGGCCGTCGCGATCGGGCAGGCCGAGGTCGAGAATCAGCGCATCGAAGGTGTTTTCCGCGTGCATGGTTTCCGCCGACCGTGCATCCGGCGCATGTTCGGCACTGATGCCGTGCACGCGCAGGCCGGCAAGGACTCCGCTCGCGATCAAGGGATCGTCTTCCACCAGAAGTACGCGCATCGACGACATCCATCCACGAATCGGCACATGGTAGGCGCGTGCCGTGCGCGCGACCAAATCGCGCCGGCGCGGTTCGGGCCGTTGTCCGCGCGTGCGTGGCAAGGAGGTCGGCGGACTTAATTTTCGATTAATCGCGGCCGAGGATGCTTGTCGACTTGCATCGAACCGGAGATTCCGACGCAATGATTCCCGCGAGTTTCGCGCCCATCGGGCGGGGCCGTTGTGCTTCCACTGCGCGCCTTGGCGATGCCCGTCTGCCCGGGTGGCTGTTTCGATGACCTCGCTCGGTCCTTTTTCCCTGCAGACGGTGGCGGTCGTCTTCGCCTTGCTGATGGCGTGGCGCGTGCCGGGCTGGGTTGCGCGCGGTGACATGGCGCGCCGGCAGGCGGCGGCCAGCATCGTGCTGGATGCGATCCTGATTGGGCTGCTGGCGGCGCGCCTCAGCTACATCCTGCGCTGGTGGCCCGACTATCTGGCCGCGCCGTTCTCGATGATTGCCATCGCCGATGGCGGATTCCATGCGTGGAGTGGAGTGGTTGCCGCGCTCGCCTTCGCGTATTGGCGGACACGCGCGCGATTGCCACTGCGCCTGCCGGCGCTGGCCGGCATCGCCGCGGGAATGGCGGCGTGGCTCGCGGTGCGCGGTGTGCTGGCCCTGTTGCAGGGCTCGGCACCGCCGTTGCCGGATCTGGCGCTGACGACTCTGGACGAGCGCCCCGCATCGCCCCTCGATCACGCCGGACGACCGGTCGTGATGAATCTCTGGGCCACCTGGTGCCCGCCGTGCCGGCGTGAAATGCCGGCGCTGGCGCGGGCCGCGCACGAGTATCCGGGCGTGTCCTTTCTGATGGTCAATCAGGGCGAGTCCGCCAAGGACGTGGGCGGATACCTGCTGCGCGAAGACCTGCAATTCGAGCACGTGCTGCTCGATCCGGACTCGCGCGCCTCGCAATCGGCCGGTACGCGCGGTCTGCCGACGACGCTGTTCTTCGATGCCAAGGGAAGGCTGGTGGACACGCACATGGGCGAACTGACCGGCGCACGCCTGAACGACCTCCTCCAGAACCGATTCAACCAGAAGCCGGCCGCACGGCCCGCGCAGGAGTAGACATGACCGCATTCAACCGCTTTGTTTCCGTGACGCTGGCAGTGCTGGCGCTGATGATCGTCCACGCCGCGCATGCGGCGGAACAGAAATCCGTGCCGAAGGTCATCGGCGCGCTGGAGCGTCAGGGCCTGACCGGCGTGCGCGAATTCCCGGTCGGCGAGGGCTTGCGCGGATTCGCCGCGATCGCCGGGCAGCAGCCGATCGCGGTGTACGTCACGCCCGATGGCAATGCCATCGTCGGCAGCCGCATCGACGCCGAAGGGCGGCGCATCGATGCCGATACGTTGCAGGATCTGGTGGCCAAGCCGATGAGCGATGCGGTCTGGTCGAAGCTCGAATCGGCCACCTGGGTGCGCGATGGCAAGAAGGATGCGCCGCGCATCGTGTACACGTTCAGCGATCCCAATTGCCCGTATTGCAACCGTTTCTGGCACGCCGCCCGTCCGTGGGTGGATTCGGGCAAAGTGCAGTTGCGCCACGTCATGGTCGGCGTGATCAAGGCCGACAGCAGCACCAAGGCGGCGGCGATCCTGAAGGCTGCCGACCGTTCCGCCGCGCTGCTGGAGAACGAAAGCACCTTCGCCGCGGGCGGCATTTCGCCGGCTGCCAATGTCCCCGCCGATGTGCGCCGCATGCTCGACGCCAATCAGGAGTTGATGACCGAACTCGGTTTCCATGGCACGCCGGCCATCGTCTTCCGCGACGACAGCGGGCTGGTCGACCGCATCAGCGGAATGCCGCAGGGCAATGCGCTGGAGAAGGCGCTCGGTCCGCGCTGACGGCCCTGTCGTGATTGCCGGCACGTATCGGCCGGAACGGCGCGGCTGGCCAGTCGCGCCGTCGCATCCTGCTAGAATCGCGACCTTTCCCATCACGATCCGCGCCTCCCGCGCCGCCATTCTCCACGAGCCATTCCCCGCCGCGGGAATCGATGTTCCGCCCCGAGCCGGCACCGCCCGACACGGGGTGATGGGGGCGGTGTCGCGCCACGGCGCCGTCAATCAGGAGCCTCCATGGACTTCCGTCCCACCGAAGACCAGCTGTCGATCCAGTCCATCGCACGCGATTTCGCGCAGAAGCGCATCGCACCGAGCGCGGCCGAACTCGATGCCAAAGGCGAGTTCCCGCTCGAAAACATCCGCGAGATGGGCCAGCTCGGCCTGATGGGCATCGAAGTGCCGGAGGAATACGGCGGCGCCGGCATGGACACGATTGCCTACGCGCTGGCGATGATGGAAGTGGCCGAGGCCGATTGCGCGCACTCGACGATCATGTCGGTCAACAACTCGCTCTACTGCAACGGCATCCTCAAGTACGGCACCGAGGAGCAGAAGCAGAAATACGTGCGCGCGATTGCGACCGGCGAGGCGATCGGCGCCTACGCGCTGACCGAACCGCAATCGGGCTCGGATGCCTCCGCGATGCACACGCGCGCCTCGAAGAACGCGGACGGCGACTGGGTCATCAACGGCAAGAAGAGCTGGATCACCTCCGGCCCGGTTGCCAAGTACATCGTGCTGTTCGCGATCACCACGCCCGGCATTGGCGCGAAGGGCGTGTCGGCCTTCATCATCGACACCGCGCGCCCGGGTTTCCACGCCGGCAAGACCGAGCCCAAGCTCGGCATCCGCGCCTCGGCGACGTGCGAGATCGAATTCAGCGACTACGTCTGCCCGGCGTCCGACATGCTCGGCGCGGAAGGCAAGGGCTTCTCGATCGCGATGGGTGTGCTCGACGCGGGCCGCATCGGCATTGCCTCGCAGGCGGTCGGCTTGGCGCGCGCGGCGTACGAGGCGAGCCTGGCCTGGGCGCGCGAGCGCAAGGCGTTCGGCAGCCCGATCGGATCGTTCCAGATGATCCAGGCCAAGATCGCCGACATGAAGTGCCGCCTCGACGCGGCCACGCTGCTGGTTTTGCGCGCCGCGTTCGCCAAGATGGAAGCGGACCGCACTAACGGCCGTTTCAGCACCGAAGCCTCGGTTGCCAAGCTGTTCGCGTCGGAAGCGGCGATGTTCATCACGCATCAGGCCGTTCAGATCCACGGCGGCATGGGCTACTCGAAGGAAATGCCGCTCGAGCGCTACTTCCGCGACGCCAAGATCACCGAGATCTACGAAGGCACCAGCGAAATCCAGCGCATGGTCATCGCCCGCAACGAGACCGGCGTCCGCTGAACGTTGCCCGCACGACGGCCGCCTTGGCGGCCGTCGTGCCTTGCGCCTCGCCGCAGCGGGGCGCATTTTCGGCGGAATGGATCCCTACCGACTGCCGCTCAGCGTCCGAACTCTTGCCGTGCTTGCGCTCGCCGGCGCCGTGCTGCTGCCGGCGCCGTCCGTCGATGCGCGCACCGTGTACCGCTGCGTGCGCGATGGCACCGTCAGCCTTGCCACCGCGCCCGAACCGGGTTCGGAATGCTTCGCGAAACAGCTCGACGACACGTCTCCCGTGGTGCCCAATCTTTGGGGCGCGCTCGGTTTCGTGCAGGGCACGCTGTACCAGCGCGAGCAGGACGGACGCCTCGTCTACAGCACGCGCAATCTGCCGGGGTCGATCAAGGTGCAGTCGTTCACCGTG
>JASLGB010000197.1 GCA_030150315.1 Dokdonella sp.
CCAGGTCGCCGGCGTGGAAACGGATGCCGCCGAGCACTGACAGCGCGCGCATCTGCGTATCCGCATCGCGGCCGCGCGCCTGTGTCAGCGCCTGCTCGGCCAGCGCACGCGCTTCGGGCAGGGTGCCGCGTTCGGACAACACCTCGGCCAAGCGCAGTTCGATCGTGCCCCTGTGCGCGGGATCGAGCGCGATCGCCCGGCGCAGGTCGGCCTCGGCGTCCTCGAAGCGGCCTTGCGCGGCGGCCACGCGGGCACGCTCGACGCGCGCATCGGCGCGGCTGCGATCGCGGTGCGCATGGTCGAGCGCGCGCTGCGCCAGCTCGCCGGCACGCGTGTAGTCGCCGAGCTGGCGATAGGCGCCGGCCAGCGCGGTGGCCAGCTCGGCTTCCAGTGCGGGCTGCGCTGCCAGCGTCTCGCCAAGGCGCAGCGCGCCGCGGTCGAGCAGTTCGCGGGCCGATACCACGCGCCCCTTGCTTTCGTCCGGCGTCACGCCGTCGAACAGCGCGAGCATGAAATCGCGCGCCGTGTTCGCGCGCGCGGCCTCGTTGCGGGCGGCCTGCGCCAGCCACAAGGTGGCGGCCAAGCCGGCGAGGACGGCGAGCAGGAAGGCCGAAGCGACGGCCAGCCCGAGGCGATGCCGGCGGACGAACCGGCCGGCGCGGTAGCGGCGCGATGTGGCGTGGGCCGAGATCGGCAGCGCGCGTGCCTGGCGTTCGAGATCGCGCAGCAGCTCCGCTGCGCCGGCGTATCGCTGCGCCGGGTCTGGCTGCAAAGCCTTGGCCAGGATCAGGTCGAGTTCGCCCGACAGCCGTCGCCGCAGCGACTGCGGGGTGCAGCCGCGCGCACGCGCGATGCCGTCCGCCGCCGCGCCACCGATCGTGGCCGACGGCGAGACCAGCGTCGCGTCCGCACGCCAGCGCGGGCGCGTGCCGGCAAGCAACTGGTGCAGCAGCACGCCGAGCGCGTAGACGTCGGTCGCGGTCGTGATCGTACCGCCTTCGCGCTGCTCCGGCGCGGCATAGGCCGGCGTCAGCAGGCGCGCCTCGGCGTGCGCGCCGTCCTCGCTGGCAGCGAGCAGGTGCGCAATGCCGAAATCGAGCAGCTTCAGCGTGCCGTCGCTGCGCACCAGGATGTTGGATGGCTTCAGGTCGCGGTGCACGACGAGGTTGCGGTGCGCGAAATCGACGACGGTGCAGATGCTGGCGAACAGGCGCAGCCGCGCATCGAGGTCGAGGCCTTGCCGGTCGCACCACTCGGTGACGGTTTGGCCATCCACGTATTCCAGTGCGAACCACGGCACGCCGGCCGCCGTGAAGCCGCCATCGAGCAGGCGCGCGATGTGCGGATGGTCGAGCCGCGCGAGGATCGCGCGTTCGCGCACGAAGCGCTCGCGTGCGTCGTGCACTCCATGACGCAGGATCTTGATGGCCACCCGCTGCGCGTAGGCGCCGTCGACGCGCTCGGCTTCGAACACGCTGGCCTGGCCGCCGCTGCCGATCAGGGCGCCTACGCGCCAGGCACCAAGGCGGCTGCCTTCCAGATCCGGCTCGATTTCGATCAGCGCCGCGGCGTGGCGGCCACTGCCTTCATCGAGCGCACTTTCGCGCTGCGCGCGCGCCAGCATCAGCGTCAGTGCATCGCGCAATTGGGCATCGGCAATGTCGGCGATGAACTGCCTGCGGGCATCGCCGTCCAGCTCGAAGGCGGCATCGAACAACGGCCCGAGCTGCAGCCAGTGCCTTGCGATGACCTCGTCCGGCGGATTCATTCGATCGCCTGCTGCAGCAAGATGCGCGCGCGGGCCCAGTCGCGCACCACACTGCGCGGAACGATGCCGAGTGCGCTGGCGGTTTCCTCGACCGACAAGCCGGCGAAGAAGCGCAGTTCGACCACGCGCGCCAGGCGCGGCTCCAGCGTGTCGAGTTGTTCCAGCGCGACGTTCAGGGCAAGGATTTCGGCCGCCGCGCGGACTGCCGGTACATCGATGCCATCAAGGTCGACGCGCATCTCGTTGCCGCCGCGCTTCTGCGCCATGCGTCGGCGTGCGTGATCGACCAGGATGTGGCGCATCGCGGTCGCGGCGTAGGCGAAGTAATGCGCGCGGTCCTGGAACGCGGCGTCGCGCTCGGCCAGGTTCAGCCATGTCTCGTGCACCAGCGCGGTGGTGTCCAGCGTCTGCAGCGCGCCGCCGCCAGCCAATGCGCGACGCGCCAGCTCACGCAGCCGCTGATAGACCTGCGGATGCAGCGGGTCGCTCGGCTCGACCGTGCCGGCAGCCAGGTTCCGATCTGTTTCGCCCATGCGCCCTCCCGTAGGGAAAGGCATGCTAACGCCATGCGTGCCGTTGCGCATGGCGTTGATCGGCGGATCGGATCCGCAGGAACGGGCGGGTGCCGCGACCTCGGCTTTGCGGCGCGAGGTCGGGTGGGGCGGGTCGGCCGCTGCGGCTTTTCGCCGGCGGCCGCGGGTACGCCTACTCGACCGTTACCGACTTGGCCAGATTGCGCGGTTGGTCGACGTCGGTGCCGCGCAGCACGGCGACGTGGTAGGCGAGAATCTGCAGCGGCACCGTGAACACGGCCGGCGCGATCAGGTTGCCGCCGGAGGCGACCTTGATCACCGCGCCGCGGTTGCCGTTCTGGGTGACGGTGGCGTCGGTGTCGGCGAAGACGAACAGCTCGCCGCCGCGTGCGCGCACTTCCTCCAGGTTCGACTTCAGCTTTTCCAGCAGTTGGTTGTTCGGTGCGACGGTGATGACCGGCATCTCGTCGTCGACCAGCGCCAGCGGGCCGTGCTTCAGCTCGCCGGCCGGGTAGGCCTCGGCGTGGATGTAGGAAATCTCCTTCAGCTTGAGCGCGCCTTCCATCGCGACCGGATAGTGCACGCCGCGGCCGAGGAACAGCGCGTGCTGGCGCGGCACGAAGCGCTCGGCCAGTTGCGCGATTTCCGGTTCCAGAACGAGCACTTCGCTGACCACGCGCGGCAGCGTCGCCAGCTCGGCGACGAGCTGTTCGAGCTTGTCGGCCTCGACGCCGTTGAGGCGTGCCAGCTCCAACACGAGCAGGGCCAGTGCGGCCAGCTGCGTGGTGAAGGCCTTGGTCGAGGCGACGCCGATTTCGGGGCCGGCGCGCGTCATCAGCACCAGATCCGATTCGCGCACGAGGCTGGATTCGGGCACGTTGCAGATCGCCATCGAGCCGAGATAGCCGCGCGTGCGGCCGTCGCGCAGCGCCGCCAGCGTGTCGGCGGTTTCGCCCGACTGCGACACGGCGAGGAACAGCGTGCCCGGCGGCACGACGCTGTGCCGGTAGCGGTATTCGCTGGCGACCTCGACGCTGCACGGCACGCCGGCGATGCCTTCGAGCCAGTACCGCGCGACCATGCCGGCGTGGTAGCTGGTGCCGCAGGCAACAATCTGCACGTGCTTGACCTGTGCCAACAACGTGTCGGCATCGACGCCGAAGATGTTGGGCAGGATGCGTCCTTCGCTGATGCGTCCTTCGAGCGTGTCGGCGATGGCGCGCGGCTGCTCGTGGATTTCCTTGATCATGTAGTGGCGGTACTCGCCGCGCTCGACCGCATCGGCGGACAGTTCGCTGGTGCGCACGGCGCGTTCGACCGGCTCGCCGTCGGCGTCGAAGATGCGGAAGCCGTCGCGGCGGATCTCGACCACGTCGCCCTCGTTGAGGTAGGCGAAGCGACTGGTCTGGCGGATCAGCGCCTGTACGTCGGATCCGAGGAAGTGCTCGCTTTCGCCGATGCCGACCACCAGCGGACTGCCGCGGCGGGCGCCGACGATGCGCTCGGGCTGGTCGCGGTTCATCACGGCGATCGCGTAGGCGCCGTGCAGGCGCGCGATTGCCGCGGTCACCGCACCGCGCAGGTCGACGCCGCGCAGCAGCTCGTGATCGACCAGGTGCGCGATGACTTCGGTGTCGGTTTCCGACTCGAAGCGATAGCCGAGCGACTTCAGCTCCTCGCGCAGTTCGGCGTGGTTTTCGATGATGCCGTTGTGCACCACCGCGACGCGCTCGCTGGAAAAGTGCGGGTGCGCGTTGGCGGTACTGGGAATGCCGTGCGTCGCCCAGCGCGTGTGCGCGATGCCGGAGTGGCCGGCGACCGGAGCCTGGTCGTACAGCGCCTCCAGTTCGCGGACCTTGCCCTTGGCGCGCACGCGCACGAGCTGACCGTTCTCGAACACGGAAATGCCGGCCGAATCATAGCCGCGGTATTCGAGCGCCTTGAGGCCGGTGATCAGCACCGGAACGACATCACGGCCGGCGGTTGCCGCTACGATTCCACACATGGCGGACTCCTTCTGGGTGGGGCGCGGCGGGGCGGCGTCTTGTCGGCGCCCGGCCCCGCTGCGAAGATGGTACGGCCTTTGCGGATTCGCGATGGCGTGCAGGGACAGGCTGCCGGAACAGCCCGGCAGCAGGCCGCGGCCAGTGAATCCGGCAAGAACCGGCAAGGAATGGTGATTGAATGTTCCGCATGTTGCGACGACGTTCCGCCCGCTGGCTTTTTCTGCTTGCTGCGGCGGAAGTCGTCGCGCTGATGGCATGCGTGGAACTGGCTTCGCGCCTGCGCTACATCGCCGACGAGGAAACGCGCGCCCTGTTCGCCCAGAACGCCTGGCCACGCGAACTGCTGTTCGCGCTGCTGATCGTGGCCGGCTTGGCGGCGCTCGGCTTGTATCAGGAGCATCTGCGGGAATCCTGGTTCGGGCTGCTGGCGCGACAGGCGGTCGGGTTCGTGGTCGGCGCCATTGGCCTGATTGTCCTCTACTACGTCTTTCCGTCGGCTTACATCGGACGCAGCGTGTTCGGCCTGTCCCTGCTGGGCGGGTTCGCCGCGGTCACCTTGCTTAGGTTCCTCTTTTCCCGGGTGGTCAATGTCGAGGCGCTGAAGCGCCGCATCCTGATCCTCGGCGCCGGCAACGCGGCGGCCATGATCCCGCAACGCATGCGCCGGCGCTCGGACCGGCGCGGCTTCGTCGTCGTCGGCTTCCTGCCGATGGGCAGCGAAAGCGTGATGGTGCCGCCCGAGCGCGTGCTGCACCCGGACCTGCCGCTGCGC
>JASLGB010000221.1 GCA_030150315.1 Dokdonella sp.
CTTGCCTTCACCGGTCGGCGGCATGTCGTAGTAGCGGCCCGACGGGCGCACCAAGGCCAAACGCGTGCCGGGTTCGGCGTGCAGGCCGCGCACATAGACCAGCTGGCCGGCGGTGCCACGCAACTGGTTCTCTTCGATGCCAACGACGTGCGGCGCGTACTTGTATTCGTCTTCGCCGACGATGCGCGTGTGCTTGAGCCATTGCTTCAGCGCGGACAGCGGGATTGCCGGCACCGCATCGCCTTCGCCGGATGCGCGCATGCGCGGCCCGAACGAACCCTCGTCAAGACCGACACGGCTGCCCTTCAGCACCAGCTCGTCACCCGGGTAGATAAGGTGCGGATTGCGGACTTGCGGATTGTCCTGCCAGATCTCGGGCCAGTGCCACGGCTTTTGCAGGAAGCGGGCGGAAATGCCCCACAACGTATCGCCTTTCTTGACGATGTAACGGTCAGGCGCGTTCGCAACCCACTCGGTGGCGGCATACGCGGCAATCGCCAGCGACAGCCCGGCCCCAACCGCAAGCAGTTTTTTAAGCATGACGGCTAAATCCCTGTCCCCCAATGGTTCCTTTGAGTCTAAAGGAAAACAGGGCAGCAGAAAAACGAACTGCGTCGCAGGGTCTCCCCGTCAAATAAGGGTTTGGCGTGTAGAAATGTGAAATCCCCCGTCCGCGGACTCGCACACGAGATCGACGCGGCGGATTCCGCTTGCGCTCGTGGCAGGCGTCGGGGACTTGTCGCGACGACCACGAGCAGGTGTCGCGTGGTGCGTGGCCTCGGTGCGCCTGTGCTCTCCCGCCATGCCGGCAATGGCCGGTTGCCAAAGGGCGGTTTCGGGGGCGGCTGGCAGTCGTCCGTGCGAAGTGGCGGTTCGCTTGTTCCGGTGTGCTCGCCATCGGCGATGGGCGTTCGGCGATGGGCGCGGTCGCGTCGCGCTATGATGGGCAACTTTCCTTGCAATGCGCGTCCCTGGACGCATCTGGCATCCCATGGCACGTCTGACGATTCTCGAATATCCCGATCCGCGCCTGCGCACCAAGGCGCAGCCCGTCACTGCGTTCGACGCGGCGCTGAAGCAGCTCGTCGCCGACATGTTCGAGACGATGTATGCCGCGCCCGGCGTCGGCCTCGCCGCGACCCAGGTCAACGTGCATCAGCAGGTGCTGGTGGCGGACATGTCGGAAAACTCCGATCAGCCGCTGGCACTGATCAATCCGCGCATCCTCGAAAAGGAAGGCGTGCAGGTGTACCAGGAAGGCTGCCTGTCGTTCCCCGGCATCTTTGCCGACGTCGAGCGCGCGCTGAAGATCAAGGTCGCCGCGCAGGACGTCGACGGCAACGAAACCGTTCACGAGATCGAAGGCCCGCTCGCGGTCTGCATCCAGCACGAGATGGATCATCTGGCCGGCAAGGTGTTCGTCGACCACCTGTCCGCATTCAAGCGTTCGATGCTGCTGAAGAAGCTGGAAAAGAAGCGCAGGCAGAGCGCCTGAGTTTCGCGCTTTGCCCGTCCACCGCACGGCGGTTGGCACGGGCGCGCGGCGCTGGCCGCGTCGGCACGCCCGTGCCGCATTCGCTTACTGCTTCAGAACGAGCACCGTCAGCTGGCCGCGCAACAGCGGCGTGGTTCCGCTGACGTTCGCATCGGCGGTGCCCCCGGCGTCCTTGGCGCGTACCTCTATCGTGTGCGAGCCGGCGGAAAGCGCCCGCGACAGGCTCAGGTTCCAGTTGCCGATGATCTGTCCGAGCGACGACGTGTTGGCCAGCACCAGGCGCCGCTCGCCAGCAGCGACGCCATCGACGAACAAGCCGATGTCGACGATGGCATGGGTCGATCCGGTGCCCGTGTTCTGCGCGCCGCCGTCGGTCGAGATGGCCACCTTCGCGTTCGCCGGCACGGTGATCGTCTGGCGCAGGCCCGGCACCAGGGTGTAGCTGGTGGTGGTTTCGACGATCGGCAACTGACCCGTGCCGTGGACGGTGACCGCGTCCTGGCCGGTGGTGCCGGGATCGCCCTTCGGGCCGGCATTGCCGTTCAGCGCGTACTGCGCGACCGGTGCGGTCGCGATCGGCTGACGCGGCATCGCGGTACCGTCGACACTGACTTCGAGCCAGCGCTGCTCGCCGGCGAAGGCGCCCGGAAAGGCCAGCGTGATCGTGAACAGGCCGCCGCTGACCGGGTAGGCGTTCTCCACGATGGTGGAGCCGACCTGCGTGCCACCGGAGGCCGCGTCCCACAGCGAGAAACGCAGGTCGACGTTGCCGTCCAGCAACTGGCCGTCGCGTTCGAGGCGACCCTGGTAGGTGAAATCCGGCAACTGCACGGCATCGGGCGTGGCGTTGGGCGCGGCGGAAGCCGAGGTCAGCGGAAGGCCGGCGCACAGCGCCAGAAGAAGCGGAATGCGGAACATCTTGGACCTCACGGTGCGGTGGGGCGGTGATTGGACGGATCGCGCGGCGGCGCGGTTTCGAAACCGTCGCGGAAAATGCGGTCGACATCGCCGGCCGGTGCCGGAAACAGGGCCAGCACGCCGGAATGCAGGACGAGATCGGCGCGCGAGACCGTGCCGCTGAGCGGTTGGCCGATGCTGTAGTCGAGCCGGGTGCCGCCGGCAGAATCGGTGCCGCCGCGCGCGACGACGGCATGGTGGTGCAGCGAATCCGCCGCGCCGGCATGGCCGGCCAGCAGCGCGAGCGCGGCGGCGAGGCGCTTGTTCATGAATCCCCCTGTACATGCGTGGAACACACAGGGATGTACCCCGCAGGCGCACGCC
>JASLGB010000323.1 GCA_030150315.1 Dokdonella sp.
CTGGAATCACCCAGCGCGAGAACGGTGTACTTCAGTTCCGGCAACTGCGGTGCGCGCTTGCCGTCGAGGAACTCGATCAGGCCGCGCGCGTCATCGGGCGGATCGCCGTCGCCCTGCGTGCTGATGACGACGGCGAGCAGGCGCTCGGTCTTCAGCTCGCGCTGCGCATAGGCGTCCGCGCGCAGTAGGCGCACCGACAGTCCGGCCGCTTCGGCTCGTTGCGCCAGGGCTTCGGCAACACGCCGCGAGTTGCCGGTCTGGCTGCCGTAGATCACGGTGAGCCGCTCGTCCGGCGCAGACGCGACGGCAGCGACTGCGGGACGCGCTTCCTCCGTCATCGGCGACCGACCTTGCGCGAGCGCGGCGGCGTAGCCCGATAGCCACCACAGGGCGGCAGGTTCAAGCCGGTCGAGCACGCGGCGCAGCTCGATCGAGACGGTCTCGGGCAGCGGCGCCAGAGGAAGGGCGGAAAGGGCGGACATGCGGCGACTCCGTTCGGACGGCCAGACGTCCATTGCCACCGGATGCTAGGTCGCTGCCGGAATGCGCGGAAAGAAGCGCGCGTTATGCGGTCATGCGCCGGATCGGCATGACGGCATCGTCGCGTCGGGGCGGGGCGGCTTCGAACACGCGTCGTACCCGGCCGCTGCCAGTGCGGGCGGTGTCAGGCCTCCATCTGGTCGCGTGCCGCCCGGAACACCTGCGCCATGCGCTCGCCGAAGCAGCACACGATGACGCGCAACGGGCCGCGCTCGGCCGCGATGGCCGCCAGCGAGACGGCGGCCGCGCGCTCCGGCGGGTAGCCGTAGACGCCGCAGCTGATGGCCGGGACCGCGATCGACCCGATGCCTTGCGCGCGTGCGATGCGTAGCGACTGGCGATAGCACGATGCGAGCTGTTCGGCTTCTCCCGCGTCGCCGCCGTGCCAGATCGGCCCGACGGTGTGGATGACGAAGCGGGCCGGCAAACGGTAACCCGGCGTGAGCCGGGCCTCGCCGGTCGGGCAGCGCACGCCGGGGCGCACTTGCGGCAGCGAGCGGCAGGCGGCGAGCAGCTCCGGCCCGGCGGCGCGATGGATGGCGCCGTCGACACCGCCGCCGCCCAGCAGGCTTTCGTTGGCGGCGTTGACGATCGCGTCGACGGCGAGCGTGGTGAGGTCGGCTTCGATGATTTCGATGGCTGGTTTCATGGCGGCGTTGGCAAGGCGGTGGCACCAGACTCGCGCCTGTGCCTGCGTCCGGCAAGCGGCCCGCAGCCATCGGCCGTGCGGGCAGCGAAATGCCGCGAAGGTGATCGATGCTGTCCGCTGTGGCGTGGGGTCGGAGGGCGCTGCCGAGCGACTGCGCGGGGCGCGGTGGATGCCTTGGCATCGGCTACCATTCAAGGCATGACGCCGGAAGCCAAATCCCTGCCACTGCCTGATCTTGATTGCGGTATTGCGCAGCTGCGGCCGTGGCGCATGGATGATCTCGACAGTCTGGTCGCCAGCGCCAACGACGAAAGCGTCTCGCGCGGTCAGCGCGAACGTTTCCCGTATCCGTATGCCGGCAACGATGGCCACGCCTGGCTGGCACGGGTGGTCGGTACGCCCGAGCGTTCCTGGGCCATCGTGGTCGACGGCGATGCGGTCGGCGGTGTCAGCCTGCATCCGGACGCCGGCAAGGATCCGCGTTCGGCGGAGCTGAGCTACTGGCTGGCGCAGCGGCTGTGGAATCGCGGCGTCATGTCGAAGGTGATCGCCGCATTTGCACCGCGCGCGATGGATGCCTTCGATCTGCGGCGCCTGCACGCCGGCGTCTACGAGAGCAATCCGGCCTCGATGCGCGTGCTCGAGAAATGCGGCTTCGAGCACGATGGCGTGCAGAAGTCCGCCGTGCTCGAGAATGGCCGGCCACTCGACATCCACGTCTACGCGTGGAAGCGGCCTGCAGCGCCGTAGCGGCGAGGCAGCGAACCGCCGCTTGCCGGGTTTGTGCGTCATCGGGCGCCGTCGAAACCCACGATTTCCGCGTGCATTGGGCACAAACGCCGTGCGAAGGTACGCGTTGCCCTTTCAACGAACAGGTTTCTCCATGTCACCCACTCCGCCGCGCCCTCCGCGTCCACCTCGCAATGCGCCGCCGCGCGCGGCCTCTCCCTGGTCAGCCCAGCGCGGTGAGCGCGCCGCTTCACCCTGGCCGGCCGTGCGTGGCGAGCAGGCGCCGGCTCCGGCTCCGCAGCGATCCCCGGAGACGCGCCTGTATGGCCTCAACGCCTGCCGAGCCGCGTTTGCGCGCCGGCCGGACGCGCTGCGCAAGGTCTATCTGGTGGAAGCGCGCATTCCGGCGCTGAAGCAGGTGCTGGCGTGGTGCGTGCAGCATCGCATCGGCTATCGCGTGGTCGAGGAAGGCGATCTGGACAAGCTGACTTCGTCCCGCCATCACGAGGGCGTGTGCTTCGACTTCCAGCGCGAGGAGCCGCTGAGCCTCGATGCCTTCCTCGCGCGCGTGCCGCCTTCGCCGGCACCGTCGTTGCTGCTGTGGCTGGATGGCGTCGGCAATCCGCACAATCTCGGCGCGCTGCTGCGCAGTGCGGCGCACTTCGGCGTGCAGGCGGCGATCGTGCCGGATGCCTCCGCGCTGGACGTGTCCGGCGCGGCGGCGCGGGTGGCCGAAGGGGCCGCCGAAGTGGTGCCGCTGGTGCGCGCCGGTTCCGCGGCCGAGGCGCTGGAAACCTTGCGCGCGCAGGGCTACCGCATGGCCGCGACGGTGCCGCGCAACGGGGTTTCTCTGTACGAGGCCGAATTGCCGTCGCGCCTGGTGCTGGTGTTCGGTGCCGAGGGCGAGGGCATGAGCGACGAGATGATTGCGGCGGCGGATCTGCGCCTGACGATTCCCGGCAGCGGCGCGATCGAAAGCCTCAACGTGGCCGCCAGCGTGGCGGTGTCCCTGGGCGAGTACTGGCGTCAGCACGGGCGCTGACGCGGGCGCGATCCACGGTGCGATCCTTCCGTTGCGTGATGGCAACGGAAGGACGCAGGAGCCGGCGGTTATTCGTCCTGGTCGCGCTTGAACGCACCCGGCTTCGAGCCGAAATCACCGTTTGCCTGCGCGGCGAGCCAAGCGACGACGACATAGGCGGCGACGTTCTGGCGCAGCTGCTCCGGGTCGACCTTGTCGAGCGTGTCGTTGGCGGTGTGGTGCCAGTGGAAGTAGCGCGAGGTGTCCTGGTGCAGCGACAGGCCGGCCATGCCGACGGCGTGCACGGCGGAGAGGTCCGAGCCGCCGCTGCCCGGCTTGCTGGCGTCGTATTCGATGCCGAGCGGCTTCAGCACCGCGGCGATCTGCGCCACCGCGTCGCGGGCTTCCGGCTTCACGCTGGCCGTCATCTGGTAGATGCGGTCCGCGCCGGCATCCGATTCGCTGCCGAGGATTGCCTTGGCGATTTCCTTCCCGTGTGCGCTGGCGTAGGCCTTGCCGCCGTACAGGCCGGATTCCTCGTTGGCGAAGGCCACCACGCGGATGCTGCGCGCGGGGCGCTCCGGCAGCTGCGCGATGAGCTTGGCCGCGCCGACTGTGATGCCGATGCCGGCGGCGTCGTCGAGCGCGCCGGTGCCTGGATCCCAGGAATCCAGATGGCCGCCCATGAGGAAGTATTCGTTCGGCTTCTTCGAGCCGGTGAGTTCCGCGATGACGTTGGCGCCGGTGTATTCGCCGTCGAAGCCGCAGTCCAGCGACAGCTTCACGCTGACCGGCTTGCCGCGGGCAAGCGCGCGCTCAAGCTGCTCGGCGTCGGGTGCCGACAGCGCGGCAGCGGGGATCGGCGTCACGCCGTCCTGGAAATGCGTGATGCCGGTATGCGGCAGTCGCTCGTGGCCGGTGCCGGCCGAGCGCAGCAGGAAACCAATCGCGCCCTTCTGGGACGCCAGCGAAGGGCCGGCCACGCGCACGGTGGAGCCGATGCCGTAGTCCGAACCGTCCTGCTTGGCCACCATGCGCGCGCCGACGTAGGCGATCTTGCCGCGCAGCTGGTTCGGCTCGGCCGCCTTCAGCGCATCGAAGCTGGGGAAGGCCACCACTTCTGCCGTGATGCCGCCGGCTGGCGTGCCGGGCGAGTGGCCAAGCGCGGAGACGATCAGCGGCTGCGGGAACGGCGAGACGATGGCCGCGCTCTCGCTGCGGCGAACCCAGGCCGGATAGGTGACCGGCTCGCTCCATACCTTGTCGAAGCCGAGCGCCTTGAACTTGGCGATGACCCATTCGCGCGCCTTGAGGTCGTTCTCGCTGGCTGCCAGGCGCGGGCCGATTTCGGTGGTGAGGCCTTCGGTGAAGTCCCACGCGGTGTCGTCGGTCAGTGCCTTGGCGCGCAACTGTTCGGCGATGGCGATGTCGGCCGCGGAAATCGTGGTCGGTTTGCCGGCCGCGAACGCGAGCGGGGCGGAAACACAGAAGGCGAGTGCGATGGGCAGCAGGCGCATGTCGGCATCCCTGAATGGAAAGACCCGATTATGCGCGGCCGTGCGGACGCTGGATTGGGCCGGACGTCATGCGGCGGGGCCGCATGACGTCGGCGGAGGCGTCAGTTCTTCTTCAGCAGGTCGCGGATTTCGGTCAGCAGCTCGACTTCCGGCGGCGGCGGCGCGGGAGCGGCTTCTTCCTTCTTGATCAGGCGGTTGACCAGCTTGATCACGATGAAGATCGCGAACGCGATGATCGCGAACTGGATCAGCGTATTGAGGAAGGCGCCGAACTGGATTGCGACTTCGCCCTTGCCGTCCGGCCCGGCGGCCTTGAGGATCCATTTGTAGGCCGAGAAATCGACGCCACCGATGAGCAACCCGATCGGCGGCATGATGATCTGGTCGACCAGCGAGGTGACGATCTTGCCGAACGAGGCGCCGATGACGACACCGACGGCGAGATCGAGCACGTTGCCGCGCATGACGAAGGCTTTGAATTCGGAGGCAAGACTCATGGGGTTCTCCCGGCGGTTGGCGACGCGCGCATCGTAACCGAAGGGGCGCCACTCGCCATTGGCGGTTCGTAAAAAGATGAATCCCTGAAGGCTGAAGGCCCTGCCGCGGAGCCGGCGGAGTGCAGCATGCGGTTCGCCCGCGACGGATCGGCCCCATGGATCGGCCCCGCGACCCGGCGTGGGCGACGGCGCCAACCTGCAGCCGCGAGCGCCGGTTCGGCGCGGCTGACAATCGTCATCCGCTTGGTGTGCGATTCGCTTCTGTGGCGCGAATCATGGCCTGGTTAGCCTGTGTCAGAATCCTTCGCCTTCCGGAGGGGACGTTCTTGCCGTGGAAAACAAGGATTTGCTGAACCAGCTGCGCATCGACCGGAACGACCGCGAAGAGTCTTCGCGGATGCCGATCGGAATCGCTGTGCTTGTCGGGGTATTGCTGCTGGCCGGGGCGGCTGCGTGGTGGTGGATGTCGCGTGCGCAGGCGTTCGAGATCGAAGTCGCCACCGCATCGGCCCCGGGTGCGGTGTCGAGCGGGCCGACGGCGGTG
>JASLGB010000357.1 GCA_030150315.1 Dokdonella sp.
ACGTACACGGGTTTCTCCGGCCTTCGGGTTCTCCGGCGTGATCCAGGGCGGATCGAAGAAGGCATTAGTGCTCCGAGCGAACAGCACGAATACCACTGTGACCAGCAACGCGAGCCCTCGTGAACGCATGTTCTCCTCCCGGATTCGCGGGCGACAGCCAACGTGTTGGTCCACCGACGGAAAGTTGGCCGGCGCGATCGGCAGCGTGCCTTGGGTAGCGTTCAAGCAGCAGTCTCGCGAGCAACGCCACGAATGCCAGCGCGCCGGAGAGTGCCCCAGTGGCGACACGGGAGGCGGAGCAGGCGGTTTCGTGACCGTCAGCAGCCGTCACCGCCGGCACGTTTCAGGCCGGCGACAACGTTGCTTCGCCAACTTTTGTCGCGTCGATTGGCAATTGCGCTCGGCTTGGGTGCCGCAGCGGTCGGACGGCGCTGGCGTTGCGGTCGCTCAGGCTTTGCCGGCGCGCGTGTCGCCGGTGAGATCGGCGTCGGGGTATTCGGGTTTCTGTTCACGCGAGAGCAGGGCGTGCATGCCTTCGGTCGGAGTCAGTTCGCCGTGCAGAACCTTCTGCACCAGCGCCGTGATCGGCAGTTCCACGCCTTGCGCGTTGGCCAGCTTCATCACGGTATCGACCGTCTCGATGCTTTCGACGACCTGGCCGATGTCGGCCACCGCCTGTTTCAGGTCGGTGCCGCGGCCCAGCGCAAGGCCGAGGCGGCGGTTGCGCGAAAGGTCGCCGGTGCAGGTCAGCACGAGGTCGCCGAGGCCGGCCAGGCCCATCAGCGTTTCCGGGCGCGAACCGAGCGCGGCGCCGAGGCGCAGGATTTCGTTGAGGCCGCGCGTGATGAGTCCGGCGCGCGCGTTCAGTCCCATCTGCATGCCGTCGGCGACGCCGGTGGCCACCGCCAGCACGTTTTTCATCGCGCCGCCCAGCTCGGCACCGAGCACATCGTTGCCGGTGTAGGCGCGGAAGAACGGCGAGTGCAGCTTCTGCGCGATGTCCTGTGCGAAGGCATCGTCGGACGAGTGCACGGTCAGCGCGGTCGGCAGGCCCTGCGCGACTTCGCGCGCGAACGACGGGCCGGTGACAACGGCGGCCGCGTGGCCGGGCAGGTGTTCGGCGACCAGCTCGTGCAGGAAGCGGCCGGAGGCCGGATCGAAGCCCTTGGTCGCCCAGGCGACGCCGACCTGCGGCGCGATCCATGGCGCGATCGTGCGCAGCAGTTCATCGAAGGAATGGCTCGGCACGACCACCAGGATCGTGCCGGCATCGCGGACCAGCGGTTCGAGCGCTGCGCTGTACTGCAGCGCGTCGGGCAGGTCGAGATCGGGCAGGTAGCGCGTGTTGCGCCGCGCCGTGGCCATGTCGACGATCGCCTGCGGCGAACGCCCCCACAGCGTGGTCGGCACGCCGTTGCGCGCCAGTTGCGCGGCCAATGCCGTGCCCCAGGAGCCGGCGCCGAGAACGGCGACCGGCGTCGTTGCATGTTCCACGCCTCGACCTGCGGCCTGGGTCAGGCGTTGGCGACCGGAGCGTCGGCCGCGCCTTCGGAGCGACGGCGCATCTGCTCGGCGTACAGCGCGTCGAAGTTGATCGGCTGCAGGAAGAACGGCGGGAAGCCGCCATTCTGCACGAGGTCGGAAATGACCTGACGCACGTACGGGAACAGCACGTTCGGGCAGTAGGTGGAAAGCACCGCCTCGCGCGAGGAATCGTCAAAGCCGATCAGGCCGAAAATGCCGGCCTGGTGGACTTCGGCCAGGTACGCGGTCTTGTCTTCGACCTTGCACGTCGCGGTGACGCTGAGAACGACCTCGTAGGCGTCCTCGCCGACCTGCGCGACGCGCTGGCTCAGGTTCAGCTCGACGTTCGGCTGGCCCTGCTGCTGGAAAATCTGCGGCGCGCCCGGCGCCTCGAAGGAGACGTCCTTGACGTAGAGGCGCTGCAGGTTCAGCTGCGCCTGACCCTGCGGAGGCGTCTGGCCGTTCGGTGCGCCGTTGCTGTTCTCTGCCATGGTTTTCTGCCTGATGCTTGTGAATGAAAAGGGGCGGAATTATCCCACGGTCGCGCGCGGGGCGCACGCCGGGGCGATGGATGCGTCGCGGGGATTGGTACCGGCTTGGCCGTTGTGGCTGCGGAAGCGGCGCGCGGCGGCTGGATCAGGCGCGGCCCTTGGCCAGCGGCATTTGCGCCTCGATCCACGCGCCGATGCCGCCTTCCAGCCAGTACACCTTGGTGAAACCGGCCTTCTTCAGCCGCTGCGCCGCCTGCGCCGAGGTTTGGCCGTTCTTGCACACGACCGCGACCGGCAGCTCGCGCACCTTGGCCAGTTCCTTGCCTTCCGGGTCGAACTGGCTCATCGCGACGTGCTTCGCGCCCGGCACATGGCCTTTCTCGAAGTCGGCGAGGCTGGAGACATCGACCAGCAGCGCGTTCTCGCGGTTGATCAGCTGCGTCAATCCGGCCGGCGTAAGCGCCTTGTAGCTGCGCGTCAGGCGTTGCAGCTCGACCGCAACCAGCGCCAGCAGCACGCCGACGAAGCCGAGGGAAAGCAGAAGGTGGTTGCCGAGGAACTCGGGCAGGCGATGCAGGAAGTCGGACATGGATGGATACGGGCGCGTAGCGGCCGCGCATTATCACGGAGCGGCCGGGGCGTGGCAAAAGTCGGCTTGCCGCTAGTGCGACTGGGTGATGTCGGGCAAGCCGCTCATCAGATACCAGCGCTTGGCGGTTTCGTCGTAGCGCCAGGTCTGGCGATCGAGCACGCTGCGCGCCGATTGCGTGTTGACGTTGACCAGGCCGATCTCGACCACCTGCCGCACCTCGTTGGTGCCGGTGGGTACCGGTGACTGCTCGGTGTAGCCGGTGATGCGCACCTGCTCGAAGCGCGAGAGTTCCAGCGAAGACGGCGGATGCGCCGCCAGGACCTGCGGGTCCATGAAGGCCTGCGCCTGGGTCACATCGCCCCAGCGGATCGTGGCTGCGTAGGAGCGCAGCGTTTCGGTCAGCAGGTCGTCTTTTTTCGAGGCGATCGGATTGCTCGCGCAGGCGCCGAGCAGGAGCGCGGCGATCGCCGGAAGAAAGCTGGAATGTGTGCGCATGGTGGCCTCCCTGAAGCGTGATTGTGCCGCGTCGTCAGCGCTTGGCCAATGCGACAAAGCGTGCGTCCAGCGTGGTGGCGGCCGTGCCGTCGGCCAGCGTCACCGCAACCTGCACGCGCAGACGGCCCTTGCCGCGGGTGGCCAGTGCGCTGAAGAACGCGTCGAAACCTTCGCCGTCGGCGAGGCGCGCGGTGGCGGAGAAATCGCCCCAGACCGGCGCGAGGTAGCGGGTCGTGCTGTCTTGCACATAGACCTCGCAGTCCAGCCCGCGCGCGCCGATGGCCAGCTCGATCACGCCCCAGCCGGCCAGTGTCATCACGCTGGCAAGGCTGCCGCCGAAGGCGCAGCCTTTGTCGTTGACGTTCGCTGCGAGCGGCGCCGACAGCGTCAGCGATTCGCCGTCGTAATGCGTCGCGCGCAGGCCCATGGCGCGGGTCAGGGGAATGTCGGCGAGCAGGCGCTGCTCGAGCGCCGCGGCATGGGCGGCATGGGTGGAGTGGGCAAGGTCGATCATTTTCGGTCAGGGGGCGCGAGCGGGCAAAAGGGGCGCGAGTGTCGGCCAATCGCCGCGTCGGCTCAATTGCCGCGATGCGTGGCCGGCAGCCGCGAGCGGCTTCAGACTCCCGCCGCGCGGTTGAAGTCGCCGATCGCACCGATGAGTGCGGTCAGGGCGAGGCGTTCGACGTCGGTCAGGTACGGATTCCAGGCATCCAGCAGCAGCACGACGCGCGTTTCGCCGCTGCGGTTCCAGGCTTCGTGCTCGAAACTGTCGTCGAAGCTGAAGCAGCGGCCTTCCTGCCAGCGCCGCGCGTCGCCGGCCACGTTCAGCGCCAGATCGCCGTCCGGCACCAGGAGTGGCAGATGGGTGACCACGCGCGCATTGGTCACGCCGTGGTGCGGCAGGATATGGGTGCCGGGCGAGAGCACCGAGAAGCAGACCTCCGGCGCGTGCTCGCGGATGCGGCACAGCGGCGCGGCATCCAGCGCCGCCGCCGTGCGCGGGCAACGCCGCGCGTTGGCCTCGTTGCATACACCGTGGCGATGGAAGAAGAAGGCATCCCAGCGCGGAGCGGCGTGCTCGTTGCGCAACTGGGCTTCGAGCAGGCGCGGATCGTCGACCGGGCCGAGGAACGGTTCGATGCCGTCGGCATCGGCGAGTACGTCGAGCAGTTCCGCACGGATCGCGCCGGCCTGCGCTTCGAGTGCCTCGTACCACGGGAACAGCGCGCGCTCGAACCACGGCGAACAGGGCAAATCCGGAATGTAGAGGAAGGTCGGCCGCTGCTTTTCGTGTTCGAGCAGCAGCGGCTGGTCGCCCAGATGCATCGCCAGCGCCTTCTCGACGCGCGCGAGGGCGGCGCTGCCGTGCTGCTCGCGCAGCGGAGCGAGCAGGCCGTGGAACAGCGCTCGGCGGCCGTCGGCAACTACGCGCATCGCGTGCCGCACCAGCGGTCGCAGCGGCGGTGGCGTGCTGGCGTCGTCCTGCCACGCGCCGTGCGCCTGCGCGGCGACGATGGCGCCGAAGAACAGCGGCAGCGCCTCGGCCTCGCGGCCTTGTGCCTGCACGGTTTCGGCCAGCCGCAGGCGGATCGCGAACGCGCCCGCATCCGCCTGCACCACGCGCGCGAAGGCATCCTGCGCCGCGTCCAGATGGCCTTGTTCGCGCCGCAGCAGGCCGAGATTGGCCAGCGTCGGCGGGTGATCCGGCTGTGCGCGGCGGCCGCGTTCGAGCAACTCGCACGCGGCCACGCCGTCGCCGCGTGCGTGGGCGCGGCGGGCGAGGAAATTCAGCGCATCGACATCGTCCGGCACCTCGCGCAGCAGGCGCGCGAATGCCTGTTCGGCCTCGTCGAAGCGGCCCTGCGCCGCCAGCGCCTGGGCGGCGCGACGGCGACCGGCGGGATCCGCCGCGTCCATCTCAGCCGCGCAGTCGGGCGTTGAGCGTGTAGCTGCCGCCGAGCGTGGCCTCGGCCAGCACATGGCCGTCCATCGCGCGGCGCAGGTCGGCCAGCGTGTAGCGCGCGGGCAGGTCGAGCGTGGCGAGGTCGAGGGCGTACACGCGGAAACGGTAGTGGTGCACGCGCTCGTCGTTCCACGGCGGACAGGGGCCGTCGTAGCCGAGGTAGTCGCCGGCCATCGCGGCGTCGCCGGCAAACCAGCCGGTGTAGTCGTTGAGGCCCTGGCGGGCGCCGTCCGGGCCGTGCGGGTCGCGCTTGCCGTGCGCAACGACGCCGTCGCTGCAGGCGCCCTGCGCGATCTCGCGAACGGCTGCCGGAATGTCGGCCATCAGCCAGTGCACGAAATCCGCGCGCGGCAGGTCGGCCGGCACGCTGCGGCCCGCCTGGTTCACGTCGTCGCCGACGGTCGGCGCGTCGCCGTCGATGCAGGTGATCACGAACGAGCGCGTGCCTTCGGGCACATCGCTCCATGCCAGATGCGGGTTGCGATTGGCGGCGAACACACAGGGTTCGCCGTCGGGCCCGGACTGGCCGAATGCAAACGTGGCCGGAAGCGGCTGGCGGTCGTCGAAATCGTTGCTGCGCAGATGCATGGCGGGAATCAGTCCTTCTTGGTGGCGTCTTGCTTGGCGGAAGCCGGGGCCGGCGTGGCCGGCGCGGACTTGGCCGGGGCAGACGTGGGCGGGGCATAGGTGATGCGGTAGATCACGCCGGCAAGGTCGTCGGCGACGAGCAGGGCGCCGTCGGGCATCACCAGCACGTCGGCCGGGCGGCCCCAGGCTTCCTCGTTGCGCTGGAAGCCGTCGACCAGCACGGTCTCCTTCACCACCCTGGTGCCGTCCAGCTGCACCGCGACAATGCGGTAGCCGGACTTCTTCGTGCGGTTCCACGAGCCGTGTTCGGCGATGATCGCCGCGTTGCGGTACTCGGGCGGGAACATCAAGCCGGTGTAGAAGCGCATGCCGATCGCCGCGACGTGCGCGCCGAGCTTGAGCGCCGGCGGCGTGAACTCGCTGCACTTTCGGTCGCCGGCGAATTCCGGGTCGGGCGTATCGCCCTGATGGCAGTACGGAAAGCCGAAGTGTTCGCCGCGCCGGGTGACCACGTTCAACTCGTCCGAGGGCATTTCGTCGCCCATCATGTCGCGGCCGTTGTCGGTGAACCAGAGCAGGCCGCTGCCGGGCTGCCAGTCGAAACCGACGGTATTGCGCACGCCCAGCGCTTCGTCGCGCCAGTCGCTGCCATCGGCCTTCATGCTGAGGATCCTGGCGAAATCCTTGTCCTCCGCGCAGATGTTGCACGGCGCGCCGACCGGCACGTACAGGCGGCCGTCCGGGCCGAAGGCGATGAACTTCCAGCCGTGGTGGACCTTGTCCGGCAGCTTTTCGGTGACCACGGCCGGACGCGGTGGCTGATTGAGACGATCCTCGATGCCGCGCAGAGCCAGGATGCGGCTGACCGCGCCGATGTACAGGTCGCCATCACGGAACGCGATGCCGGACGGCAACTGCAGGCGCGAGGCGATCGTGCGCACCTTGTCGGCACGGCCGTCGCCGTCGCTGTCGGTGATCGCATAGACCTTGCCGGCATCGCGCGAGCCGGCAAATACCGTGCCCTTGGCACCGAGCGCGAGCTGGCGCGCATTGTCGACGCCGCTGGCGTACACCTCGATATGGAAACCGGGCGGCAGCTGCAGGCGGTCGAGCGGCAGATCCGCCGCGGATTTGGCGCTGCACGCGCCCGCCGAGAGGGCGATGAGGACAAACAGGACATGACGCATGCGGACTCTCCTGTGGCGGGCGGTGCGGTTCGGTTGCGTGGGGGGCGCGCCCGGATCAGGGCGCTTCGAGGCGGCGGAACGGCTCGGCCAGCACCTCGCGGTAACGCTGCCAATGGCCGGGTTCGAAGCGGCCGGGCAGGCCGCCGCGGCTGTGGTCGGAGAAGGCCAGGCGCGATCCGGGACGCAGTTCGTCCAGGCCGAGGAACTGCGCCAGCTCCGCGCCGGCTCCGACCGGGTCGGCCAGCACCGCATCGGCGTTCACGACCAGGCGCCGCGGTTCGTCCAGTTCTGCGCCGTGGTGCAGGTGGTGCATGCCGCGCTTCAGCCATTCGGCACACGAAACCGGGTCGGCGCACGGGAAGCCCGCGACGAAGCCGAAGGCGAGCCAGTTGACCAGCATGTCGCGCGGGTCGCGCTCGACGATGACGATCCGCGTGCCCGGCATCGCACGGCGCACGAGGGCGAGCAGGTGTGCGTCCCAGCGCGGCAGCCAGTCGACGATAAGGCGACCGGGGCCGACGCCGAGGGCGCGCAGTGGCGCCAGGTAACGCTGGCGCAGGGTTTCGCGCTCGGTGTCGTCCAGTTCTTCGCAATAGTGGCGGAATCGCGGGTGGCTGAAATCGTCGGCGCGCATGCCCTGCATGGCACGGTCGCGCATCACGCCAATCGCCGGCTGCTGGTCGGCCAGCAGTTCCGCAATGCGTTCCACGCCGCTTCCCGGCAGGCCGAGCAGCAGGACGGGCGCGTCGGCCCAGGCTTCACCCGTCTCCTCGTCCAGTGCGGGCGCCAGTTCGGGGCGCACTTCGTTGAGCGGCGGCACAGAGGAAGCTTCGCCCGTCTGCGCGCCGGCGAAGCAGCGCACGGCGTCCAGCATGTTGCCGGCCTGATCGTGCCAGCGGCCGAGATAATTCAGATGCAGGCGGCCCTGACCCTCGGTAAGCGGCAGCTTGCCAAACGCCTCGAGGGCCTTGCGTGCGTCCTCGCTGGCGCCTTCGCGCAGCAGCGCGCGGATCTGGATCAGGCGCATTTCGGCATCGTCCGGTCGTGCCAGCAGCACGTTGGACGCATTGGCGTGCGCGGCACCGAGCTGGCCGAGGTATTCCTCGGCAATGGCCAGACGCGAGCGCGCGTCGTGATCGAGCGGATTGCGATCGCTGAGGATGCGCAATTCCGACAGCGCCTCCGGCCAGTGTCCGACCAGCATCAGGATGTCGGCGCGAAGGGCGCGCATGCTGTCGTCCTCGGGCACATGCGCCAGATAGTGGCTGTAGGTGCGGATGACTTCGTCCGTGCGGCCGAGTTCGGCCAGGGTCGCGGCCAATGCCCGCGTCGGCCCGGACATGCCGGGGTCGTCCTCCAGCGCGGCGCGGTAGATGGCGATGGCTTCTTCCAGACGGCCGCCGGCACGCGCCACGTCAGCCAGGCCGAGCTGGGCGATGCGCTCGTAGCCGGGGGCATCCTTGAGGATGTGGTACAGCGGCTCGGCCTCGGCGGCGCGATTGTTGCGGATCAGGTGCTCGGCCTGCCATACGCGCACCTGCTGCAGGTCCGGATCCAGGCGCAGCGCGTTTTCCCAGGCCTTTTCGGCGAACGCCGGCGTGCCGCGGCGGCTGAACGCCTGGCCGAGCAGGAACTGGATCAGTGCCGAATTCGGCTCCAGCTCTGCCGCGCGCGAAAGATGGCGCAGCGCCGACTCGACGTCTCCGCGCTGCAGCGTGATTGCGCCAATGCCGGCCAGCGCGTGCGCATCTTCCTCGGCGCGCAGGGCGATGCGGAAATGTTGCTCGGCTGCATTGAAGTCGTTGGCCGCCAGCGCGATCTGGCCGAGGCCGATGTGCGCGCCGGCCAGGTTCGGATCCAGCGACAGTGCACGCTCGAAACCGAGCACGGCCAGCGTCTGCTCACCCTTCTGCAGGCGCAGCGAGGCCAGGCCGAGGTCGATGCGCGCGTCGTCCGGGGCGATCGCGTGGGCGCGCTCGAGCAGCGCGATCGCCTCGTCGGTGTGCCCGGTCTGCTGCTTGAGCAGGCCCAGCGTATGGATCGCGTCGGCGTCGTTGGGATTGTCGGCGATCCACGCGCGGTAGCCCTGTTCGGCTTCCGCGAAGCGGCCCTGGCGATGCAGTTCGAAGGATTCTTTGAGCATGTTCTGCTTGGACATGGGATGGGAATGGGAGATGCGGCCGGCAGGGCCGGTTGAAACCCCGGCGCCGCCTCGGCGGTGCCGTTTGCCGGTCGCGGCGGCTCTTTCGAGGGCGACGGGCCGCGGTCGAGGCGGAAAGTATGCCCGATGCGCGCGCGGCCGGTCGCCGGCACGCGGCGGGCTGACAAGGCGCGGGCCGGTGTTAGGCTTGCCGCCCCGCTCGCGAACCCTTGCCCATGACCGACCAACAAGACCTCGTCACGCTGCTGCGCGCCCGCACGCCGCTGCTGCTGGTCGAATCGGTCGCCGAAAACCGCGTCATCGAAGGATTCCGCCACGCCATCGTGCAGTCGCTGCGGCCGCTGTATCGCTGGAGCATCACTGACGGCCTGCGCCGCATGGACCTCGATCTGGAGGAAGACGAGCCGCCGGCCGATGCCACCCTGATGCTGCAATGGATCAAGCGCCAGCCCGCGCCGAGCGTCTATCTGCTGCTCGACTTCCAGCCCTACCTGCGCTACCCGATGACGTTGCGCCTGTTGCGCGAGATCCTGCTGCGGCAGGACTGCGCCGAGCACACGCTGGTCTTCGTCGGCACCGACTACGAGCTGCCGACCGAACTGGCCGCGCTGGTCACGCGCTTCCGCTTCGCGCCGCCGGACCCGAAGGCCATCGCCGACTTGGTGCGCGCGGAGGCCTTTGACTATTCACGCGAAAACGGCGGCCGTCGCGTCGAGGTCGATGCCGAGGCCGCGCGTGCGATCGTGCGCAACCTGCAAGGCCTGTCGCTGGACGACGCGCGCCGCATCGTGCGCAAGCTGATCCACGACGACGGCGCGTTGACCGCGGCCGACCTGCCTGAGCTGGCGCGCCTGAAGGTGGCCCTGCTCGACCGCGACGGG
>JASLGB010000386.1 GCA_030150315.1 Dokdonella sp.
ACGCGCGATTGGCCGAGCGCGACCCGGCCGCCGCCGCGCGTGCAAGGCGGCCCATCCGTGTTCGGCCGCCTCGCCCGCCAGCCGCGCGCGCAGCGGCGCATCCGCTTCCGGCAATGCGGAAAGCCCGTGTTCCAGCGCGCGGAAATAGAGGCCCGTGCCGCCAACCAGCAGCGGCACTGCGCCTTGTTGATGGATGTGCGCCATCGCGGCCAGCGCATCGGCTCGAAAATCCGCAGCCGAATACGGCTGCGACGGATCGCGGATATCGATCAGGCGATGCGGCCAGCGCGCGAGCGTGGCCGCGTCCGGCTTGGCCGCGCCGACATCCAGCCCGCGATACACCAGCACCGAGTCGACGCTGACCAGCTGTAGCGGGAAGCGATCGGCCAGCGGGCAGGCAAGTGCGGTCTTGCCGGAAGCCGTCGGCCCCATCAGGAATATCGCCCGCGGGCGCTGGTCGATCGTGGTCATGGCTTTCCGGGAGGCGCGGGAACGCGTGGCAGGGAACTATAATCGCCGCCTTCGCAAATCCGCCCACAGGAAACTCCCGATGTCGCAAGCGATGATGAAAGCACTGGTCAAGCGCGAAGCCGCCCGCGGCATCTGGATGGAAGAAGTCCCGATGCCGGAGATCGGCCCGAACGACGTGCTGGTCAAGCTTGAAAAAACCGCGATCTGCGGCACCGACCTGCACATCTACAAGTGGGACGAGTGGAGCCAACGCACGATCAAGCCGGGCCTGGTCATCGGCCACGAGTTCGTCGGCCGCATCGTCGACATCGGTGCCGGCGTGCGCGGCTACCAGCTCGGCCAGCGCGTCTCGGCCGAAGGCCACATCGTCTGCGGCGTGTGCCGCAACTGCCGCGCTGGCAAGCAGCACCTGTGCCCGAACACGGTCGGCATCGGCGTCAACCGCAACGGCGCATTCGCCGAATACATCGCCGTGCCGGCCTCCAACCTGTGGCCGATCCCCGACCAGATTCCGAGCGAACTGGCCGCGTTCTTCGACCCCTACGGCAACGCGGCACACTGCGCGCTCGAATTCGACGTGATCGGCGAGGACGTGCTGATCACCGGCGCCGGCCCGATCGGCATCATCGCCGCCGGCATCTGCAAGCACGTTGGCGCGCGCAACGTGGTCGTCACCGACGTCAACGACTACCGCCTCAAGCTCGCGGCGGACATGGGCGCGACCCGCGTGGTCAACGTATCCAAGCAGTCGCTGAAGGACGTGGTCAAGGACCTCCACATGGAGGGTTTCGACGTCGCCCTGGAAATGAGTGGAAACCCACGCGCATTCAATGACATGCTCGAGTGCATGTACCACGGCGGCAAGGTCGCCCTGCTCGGTATCCTGCCCAACGGCGCCGGCATCGACTGGGACAAGGTGATCTTCAAGGGCCTCACGCTGCACGGCATCTACGGCCGCCGCATGTACGAGACCTGGTACAAGATGACGCAGATGGTGCTCAGCGGCTTCCCGCTGCAGAAGGTGCTGACGCACCAGATCCACATCGATGATTTCCAGAAGGGCTTCGACCTGATGGAAGCAGGCAATTGCGGCAAGGTGGTCTGCTCCTGGAATTGAGGGCGCGCTGAACCGGCGCGCGGGCACGGCGTCCTGCCAGGCATCGGCCTGACGCGTCCCGACCCGGATTGCCGCAGTCATCGGCGCGCTCGCGGCGGCGCCGGCCGCGGCAGCCGAAAGGCCCTCGCGGATTGCCCGAGTGTGAGCGGCGGCGCCATCGCGGTGCTGCCGTGCGCTACCCGAACACCGTGACATGGCACTGCGCCCTGCGCAGGCCCATCGCACCCCTGAAAGGTTTCTGGCGATGCCGATCCAACGGATTCATGACCTGCTCGACTCCGCCCTGGCGGCCCTGCCGCCGGGGCGCCTCCTGGCCGCCTTCAGCGGCGGCCTCGATTCGACTGTGCTGTTGCATGCGCTGGCGCACTCGGCGCAGGCAAGGCAGCGCGGCCTGCACGCGATCCACATCGACCACGGCCTGCATGGCGACAGCGCAAACTGGTCGCGCCACTGCCGCGATGCCGCAGCCGCCCTCGGCGTCGAGCTGACGATCGTCACGGTCGATGTTTCGCGCGCTCCGGGCCTTGGCCTTGAAGCCAATGCGCGGCGCGCGCGCCACGGGGCGATCAAGGCGCACGTCGGCGTGGGCGACATCGTCGCGTTCGGTCACCATCGCGGTGACCAGGCGGAAACCGTGCTGCTGAAACTGCTGCGCGGAGCCGGCCCCGAAGGTCTCGGCGCGATCCGCGTGCTGCGCCCGTTCGGCCTCGGCATCGCGTGGCGGCCGCTGCTGACACTGCCGCGCGCGGCGATGCGCGAATACGCCGACCAGTTCGGCCTGACCTGGGTCGAGGATCCGAGCAACGCCGACCCCACGCCGGATCGCAACTACCTGCGCCAGCAAGTCCTGCCGCTGCTCACACGGCGCTGGCCCGAGGCGGAGGCGAGCATGGCGCAGAGCGCGGCCTGGTCGCGCGATGCCGCCGACTTCATCGAATCCGAATCCGAACGCGCGACGGCGCGCCTGCAAGGACTGGATCCCTACACCTTGCGCCATGCCGAATGGCTGGCCCTGCCCAATGCGCTGCGCGACCCGGTCCTGCGGCGCTGGCTGCGCTCGCTGGGCCTGCCGGAACCGACCCATTTCCAGGCCTCCGAGCTGGCAAAACAGCTGGTCGAAGCGGGTGAGGATCGCCAGCCCTGCGTGCGCTGGCCCGGCATCGAACTGCGCCGTTACCGCGACCTGCTGCATGCGATGCGCCCGCTGCATTTCCCGGGCGGCAAATGGACCGCCGCGTTCGATGGCACGCCGCTGGAGCTGCCGAACGATCTCGGCGTGCTGCGCCTGGTCGACGACGACGGGGCCACCGTCCGCCTCGCCTCGACGCTGGCGCTGCGCTTCCGCCAGGGCGGCGAAAGCCTGCGCCTGGCCGCCAGCGGGCCGACGCGCGAACTTCGCGACCTGCTGCAGGACGCCGGCATTCCGCCATGGCAGCGCAGCCGCCTGCCGCTGCTGCTCGACGCCAGCGACAACGTCGTCGCGGTCGCAGACCTCTGGCTCAGCGACGTCGGCCGCGCACTTTTCGACCCGCTGGACGCACGGCTGGAATGGACGCACGGCCAACCCGCGTGATAGCGTCCGCGGCCATGTCGCACCCCTCTCAACAGACCTCTTCCATCACGGGCTTCGAGCAGTCGCTGGACGAACTCGAACAACTGGTCCAGCGCATGGAACAAGGCGATCTCGGCCTCGACGATTCCCTGCAATCGTTCGAGCGCGGAATCGCCCTGTACCGCACCTGCCAGAATGCCCTCGAACAGGCCGAACTGCGCGTGAGCCAGCTGCTCGACCCGGAACAACCCGACGCAGCCGAACC
>JASLGB010000391.1 GCA_030150315.1 Dokdonella sp.
TCTGCTCGATCGACTTCAACTTGTAACGGCACGACCCAAACGCGCCGCCCGGGGTGCGGCGTAACGCCGCAATCGCGGCCGCCGATTCCTTCGTCGTGTCGATCAGGTCCTCGCGCAGCGCGCCGATGATGCCGTTGCGCGCGGCCAGCACGGGCACCTTCGCCGCGCGTGCCGTTTCGATCACCGCACCCGCGGTGGCATTGATGACGGCGGTCACGCCGCCCGATTGTGCATACAACAACTTGCCTTTCGCCATGATCTCCTCCGCGACATCGCGGTTTGACAGCATTTGGGCCAGCCGCTAGCGTTGCGCGCTTCCGGACTTCACGCCCGCATCCTGCAAAGCCGCGCGGCGGCATGGGAGCAACATGCGACTCGTTCTACTCGGCGCGCCCGGCTCGGGCAAGGGTACCCAGGCAGACATTCTGAAGGCGACGCTGCGCGTGCCTCACGTGTCCACTGGTGACCTGCTGCGCGCGGCGGTCAAGGCAGGCACGCCCCTCGGCCTCAAGGCCAAGGCGGTGATGGACGCCGGCCAACTCGTTTCCGACGACATCGTCCTCGGCATGCTCGAAGAGCGTCTCGCCCAGGCCGACGCCAAGGCGGGCTTCATCCTCGACGGTTACCCGCGCAACCTGACCCAGTGCGAGGCGCTCGAGGCGCTGCTCGCGCGCATCGGCCAGCCGCTGGACATCGCGATCAAGCTGGAGGTGCCGAGCGAGCTGATCGTCGAGCGCATCGCCGGCCGCGCCGCGGCACAGGGGCGCGTCGACGACACGCCGGAAACCGTGCGCGAGCGCCTGCGCGTGTACGCCGAGCAGACCGAGCCGGTCGCGTCCTACTTTGCCGGCAAAGGCAAGCTGAAGGTCGTCGACGGCGTCGGCGAACTGGCCGACATCACCGGCCGCATCCTCGCGGCGCTGCCGTCCGAGCGCGCCAGCGCCTGATCCAGTAGGCCGGAACGCTACCTCGTGGCGTTCTCCGGCCCGCCGCGATGAATCCCGCCCGCACCGGAATCTTCCGCCTCGCCGCGGATCTGTGCCGCCTGCGCGCCGGTCCGCAGGACCTGCCGTATTCGCCGCGTCTGCTGGTGCTGCTGCTGGTCAGCGCGCTCGCCCTCGACGGTGTCACCGGCGCATTGCTCGGCGATGCCGAGGACGCGCTGGCGCATTCCCTGCTCGGCATCGCGGTCGTGTTCGGCCTGACTTGGTTCACGCTGCAGCTGCGCGGACATCCGGCGCGCTTCGTGCAGAGCGCGTCCGCGCTGGCTGGCGCCGGCATCGCGATCTCGCTGGCGCAGTTGCCGGTCGCCTTGCTGATCGAGCTGCCCACGGACGCGGCGGCGCTCGCCGCGCTGGCGCACGATCCGCTGCAGGTCGCGCTGCGCTGGCTGCTGCTGGCCACGCTCGCCTGGCAAGTGTTGGTCAATGCGCACATCCTGCAGCACGCCGCCGGCATCCGCCGCGGCTTTGCGGTCGTGCTGGTCATTTCCTGGCTGGTCGCGTACTGGATGTTCGAGCGCCTGTTGTTCGGCGTGACCTGAGACGGATACGGAATCTTGGACAGGCGACTGCACATGCTCGGCATCTGCACCACTTTCACTGGCGGCATCGCCCGGCTCGCGCGCGGGCTGGGCCACGACGTGGAAGGCTCCGACGCCAACGTCTATCCGCCGATGTCGACCCAGCTGGAGCAGCTCGGCATCACGCTGCAGAAGGGCTACGAGGCGGCGCACCTGCAGCCGGCGCCGGATCTGGTCGTCGTCGGCAACGCGCTGTCGCGCGGCAATGCGGCGATCGAGCATCTGCTGGACGCGCGCCTGCGCTACGTTTCCGGCCCGCAATGGCTGGGCGAGACCCTGCTCGGCGAGCGCCGCGTGCTGGCCGTTGCCGGCACGCACGGCAAGACCACGACCACGTCCCTGCTGGCGTGGATGCTGGAGTGCGCCGGCCGCGATCCCGGTTTCCTCGTCGGTGGCGTGCCGGCGAATTTCGGCGTTTCCGCGCGCCTTGGCGCAGCGGAAGCGCGCGCGGGGCATCCCGCGGACTTCGTGATCGAGGCGGACGAGTACGACACCGCGTTCTTCGACAAGCGCTCGAAATTCGTGCACTACCGGCCGAGCGTGGCGATCCTCAACAACCTCGAATACGACCACGCCGACATTTTCCCGGACGTGGCCGCGATCCAGCGTCAGTTCCACCACCTCGTGCGCATCGTGCCGGCCAATGGCTGCCTCGTCGTCAACGCCGAGGACGAGCGCCTCGACGAAGTGCTGGCGATGGGCTGCTGGACGCCGGTCGAACGCTTCGGCATCGACGTCGGGGACTGGCGCGCGCGCCTGCTGGCCGCGGACGGCTCGGCCTTCGTCGTGAGCCACCACGGCCGCGAGTTGGGCGAGGCGCGCTGGTCGCTCACGGGCCGCCACAACGTCATGAACGCGCTGGCCACGATCGCGGCCGCGCACGCGGTCGGTGTCGATGCCGGTGTCGCCATCGCGGCGCTGGCGACGTTCCGCAACGTCGCGCGGCGCATGGAGCGCGTCGGTGAGCAGGCCGGCGTGCGCGTGTACGACGACTTCGCGCACCACCCGACCGCGATCGCGACCACGCTCGCCGGCCTGCGCGCCCAGGTCGGCACGGCGCGCATCCTGGTCGGCATGGAGCCGCGCTCCAATTCGATGCGCATGGGCGCGCACGCGGACGAGCTCGCGCCGTCGCTGGCCGATGCCGATGCGGTGGTCTTCCTGCAGCGGCCGGAACTGCCGTGGGACGCGGCGCGCGTGCTCGGCGCACTCGGCGGCCGCGGTCACGCCGCAGGCAGCGTGGATGCCCTGGTGGCCGATCTGGTCGCGCGCGCGCAGCCGGGCGACCACGTTGTGTTCATGTCCAACGGCGGTTTCGAGAACGCGCCGCGCCGTTTCGTGGCCGCCCTGGCCGAAGCGCGTCGGTGAGCGCGCGGGGCGGCCCATGACGCGCACGGACCTGCCGCTGTTTCCGCTGTCGACCGTGCTGTTTCCGGGCAGCACGCTGGACCTGCGCATTTTCGAACGCCGCTATCTCGACCTCGTGCGCGACTGCACGCGCAACGCGCACGGATTTGGCGTCTGCCTGATTCTGGATGGCGTCGAGGCGGGCGCACCGGCGACGCCGGCGGCGGTCGGCACGCTGGCGCACATCACCGACTTCCACACGCTGCCCGACGGCCTGCTTGGCATCCGCGCCGGCGGCGGGCAACGTTTCCGCGTGGCGACCACGCGCGTGCGCGACGACGGCCTGATCCACGGCGATGTCGAGTTCTGGCCGGACGAGCCGGTCGTGCCGGTGCCGCCAGAATACGCATTGCTGGCGACGATCCTCGAACGCCTGTTCGAGC
>JASLGB010000452.1 GCA_030150315.1 Dokdonella sp.
TCTGGCTCGCTGCAATGCCGGTATTCCGGGCATGCAGCCGGGTACGCCGGCGAACTTCCACCAGACCGACCAGAGTGGCAGGGATTGCGCGACTTTCCCGTGTCAGACTGCTACCCAGTTCTTCGCTGGTGCTTCGCCGACGCTGCAGCCGGAAACGGCGACCAGCAAGACGCTGGGCATGGTCTACAGCCCGAAGTTCGTCGATGGTCTGGACTTCAGCCTTGACTGGTACAAGATTCGCGTGAAGAACGCGATGGGCGGCGACACCGTGTCGAGCATGCTGTACGACTGCTACGTCCTCGGCGTGAACTCGCGCTGCTCGGACCAGCTGTTCCAGCGTGATCCGAACACGGGCGTGCTGAACTATGCGCTGCGCGGCCTGAAGAACTCGGGTTGGATCGAGGCGGAAGGCTACGACTTCGGCGTGAACTACCGCCTGCCGGAGTTCTCGTTCGGCAAGTTCGCTCTGCGCTGGAACACCACGTACCAGAGCAAGTGGAACTCGAAGGCCGACAACGAGGCGACCACGCCGGTCGACCCGGACGTCAGCTTCGCCGGCAACTTCCGTATCCGTTCCAACGCCAGCCTCGACTGGACGCTGGGCGACTTCGGTGCGACCTGGACGACCCGCTACTACTCCTCGCAGAAGGAGCAGTGCGCGTATGAAGAGGAGTGCAACCTCCCGAACTACGTGTCCAATGGCGTGGCTTACCCGCTGAACCGCGTTGGTGCCAACACCTTCCACGACGTGCAGTTCCGTTACAACGCTCCGTGGAACGGCACGATCGCGCTGGGTGCCAACAACGTGTTCGGCCACTGGGCCAGCCCGATGTACTCGGCTCCGAACTCGCAGTACTCGTACTACGGCGGTTTCGACATCGGTCGCTTCTACTACCTGCGTTACACGCAGAAGTTCTAAGCAACCGTTGTTGCGATGCAAATCAAACGGCCCCGGAAACGGGGCCGTTTTTTTTGGGAATTTCGCAACGGGATTGGCGGTTCCGATGAAACAGAATCATCGACAGGGCGAATCCTGTGGCGTAATAATCACGTTAAGAATGACCGAGGCGTATTGGGGGTGTTGCAGTTCGCTCATTCGTCGTGAGATGCAAGGAAATAATGGATTCCGGCGCCGCAACAGCTATTGGGGTGGCATCTACTTCTTCGGAGAGCACAATGGCCGTCCATCGCGTATTTCGCCGCACACCGGCACGCACCACCTTGTTCATTGGAATTGCCGCAGCGATGGCTGTGCCGGCGATTCCGGCATTGGCCCAGCAGGACCAGAAGCCCGACTCCCAGAGGCTCGACACCGTCGTCGTGACCGGCTCGCGCATTCGTCGTGTCGATATGGAAACCGCCAACCCGGTCGTTACCATCGACAAGGCGGCAATCGAGCGTTCCGGCAAGCTCACTGTCGGTGACCTGCTGCAGAACCTGCCGGCGGTTGCGGGCGCAGGCTCCAATCCCAGTGTGAACAACAGCGGTGGCGATGGCGGTACCTATATCGACCTGCGCGGCCTCGGCGCCCAGCGCACGCTGGTGCTGATCAATGGCCACCGGATCATGCAGATCCCGGGCAACAGCACCGACGTCAACCAGATTCCGGCCAGCGCGATCGAGCGCATGGAAGTGCTCGGCGACGGCGCATCGTCGGTCTACGGTTCCGACGCGATCGGCGGCGTGGTCAACTTCGTGTTGCGCAACGACTTCCAGGGTGTGGAGATCCAGGCCGACTACGGCATTTCCGATCGCGACGACGGCGCGCGTCAGGGCGGCTCCGTGACGTTCGGGCATACCAGCGATCGCGGCAACCTGACCGCGGGCGTCAACTACAACAAGCAAGACCTGGCTGCGGCGGCGAATCGTCCGTTCGCCGCCGACGCCTTCTACCTCTACAGCGGGGAAGTCAGCCTCGCCGGTTCCAGCCGCACGCCGGGTGGCCGCATCTTCGTGCCGGCCGACCTCTTCCCGGAGTGCCGCCGCAATCCGACCGATACTTCGGTGGGGGTCACGCGCGACGGCGCCGGCAACGGGCTGGATGCCTATCGCTGCTACAAGGGCAGCGATGCGTTCAACTACCAGCGCGTCGGCAACCTCATCCTGACGCCGCAGGAGCGCACCGGCGCCTTCATGCTCGGCAACTACAAGCTGACCGAATCGATCACCGGTTATCTCGAGTTGTATGCCAACAAGACGCGCTCGCGCTCGCAGATCGCGCCGCTGCCGTTCGATGCCCAGAACGATGCCGTCACCATCGCCGAGGACAACTACTACAACCCGTTCGGCGTCGAGTTCGGTCGCGACGGATATCAGTTCCTGACCCGCTTCACCTCGCTGGGCAACCGCATCATCGCGCAATCGACGCAAAACCAATCCGCGCACGGCGGCTTCAAGGGCACGTTCGGTGAATCGAGCTGGACCTGGGATCTGGGCTTTGACTACGGCCACTACAGCAAGGACACCGACTCATACGGCTACGTCGACTATCCGTCGCTGCGCAGTGCGCTCGGCCCTTCGTTTGTGGGCGCCGATGGACAGGTGCGTTGCGGCACCCCGGAAAATCCGGTCGCCAGTTGCACGCCGATCAACATTTTCAGCGTCAACGATCCGG
>JASLGB010000401.1 GCA_030150315.1 Dokdonella sp.
CATCGCCTCGGCCCAGCCGGGAATGCGCCGCAGCGTCACCACCGGCTCCACCGCGCGCAGGTTGGCCGCGATCGGCACCAGCATCGCCAGCGCCATGACCAGGTACACGCGATCCCAGGCTACATGGTCGGCAAGGATCAGCGCGAACGCGCCGGCCACCATCAGCGCGATGCGATAGCCAAGCGAATACGTCGCGACCAGCGCGCCTTGCTGGTCCGGCGGCGCGATCTCGATCCGGTAGGCATCGACGGCGATGTCCTGGGTTGCGCCGAAGAACGCGACCACCAGCGTCGCCAGCACGAAGCCGGCAAGCTGGGTCGGCGTGATCAACGCCATCGCGACCAGACCGGCGACGACGCCGAGCTGCGCCAGAAGCAGCCATCCGCGCCGTCGGCCCAAGCGCGAAAACCCCGGCGCCTTCCAGTGGTCGAGCAGCGGCGCCCAGACGAACTTGAACGCATACAGCATGCCGGCACTGGCGATGACGGTGATTTCCTTCAGCACCACGCCGTGCTGCTTGAGCCAGTACGACAAGGTACCGGCCACCAGCAGGAACGGCAGGCCGGACGAAAACCCGAACAGGAACATCGTCCACGCCGCCGGCTGCGCGAACGCCTTCCAGACCGAGGGCTTTTTCTTCGTTGCCGTGTCGCTCACCGGAGGCCTTCGACCGGCTCGTATTCAACCAGGTACGGCGCGTGGTCGGAGAAACGCGGCGTGGCCGGGATCGCGCAGCGCTTCGGCTTCAGCGCAGGCGTCGCCAGCTGGTAGTCGATACGCCAACCGACGTTGTTCGCGCGCGCCGCGCCGCGATTGCTCCACCAGGTGTAGTCCTGCCCCTGCGGATGCAGCGAGCGGTAGGTGTCGATCCAGCCGTTCCCGGCTGGCGGCGTGCCATCGCTGCCCTCATCGGGCCCGATCTGCGCATTCAGCCACGCACGCTCCTCGGGCAGACAGCCGGAATTTTTCTGGTTCGAACTCCAGTTCTTGATGTCGAGGCGGCTGCGCACGATGTTCCAGTCGCCGCACAGCACATAGTGGCGCCCGCTTGCCAGCCATTCGTCGAGGATCGGCTTGAGCCAGGCCATCGCCTCGAACTTGAAGCCCTGCCGCTCTTCGCCGGACGAACCGGATGGAATGTAGAACGACACCACGCTGAGGTTGCCGTAGCGCGCCTCGATGTAGCGCCCTTCCTCGTCGAACGAGGGTCGGCCAAGCTCCGTGCGGACCTCGTCCGGCTCGCACCTGGAGTAGATCGCCACCCCGGAATAGCCCCTCTTCGTGGTCGCATCGCGATAGAAGCAGTGGTGACCATCCGGGCGGAACATCGGATCGGCGAGCTGGTGCTCCTGCGCCTTGGTCTCCTGCAGGCAGACCACATCGGCATCCTGCTCGCGCAGCCAATCGAAGAAGCCCTTGTTCGCGGCGGAGCGGATGCCGTTGGCGTTGAAGGAAATGATTTTCATGGATGGGGAAACTAGCCTCGGATAGCGGAACGGCAGGCCGGCAGCCCGCGGCGTCATTGCCACCGCCTTATGCAGCTTCCGGCCGAACGCCGAGGATTGCACAATCCGTACTCCGAATCCCGACTCCCCGATTGCCGTGCTCCCATCCCAACGCGCTTTCCTCGACCTCGCCGTCGCCCGCAACGTGCTGCGCTTTGGCGACTTCACGCTGAAGTCCGGCCGTACCAGCCCCTATTTCTTCAATGCCGGCCTGTTCGATTCCGGCAGTGCACTGGCCACGCTCGGTCGCGCCTATGCCGACGCCGCCGCGCGTTCGGGCCTGGCGTTCGACATGCTGTTCGGGCCGGCCTACAAGGGCATCGTGCTGGCCGCCGTGACCGCGGCGGCGCTGTCCGAACAACACGGCCGCGATCTGCCGTTCGCCTACAACCGCAAGGAAGCCAAGACCCATGGCGAGGGCGGATCGCTGGTCGGTGCGCCCCTGCAGGGACGCGTGCTGATCGTCGACGACGTCATCACCGCCGGTACGGCCATCCGCGAATCGCTGGCATTGATCCGCGCCGCAGGCGCGACGCCGGCCGGCGTGCTGATTGCGCTCGATCGAGAAGAGCGCGGCCAGGGCGAGCTGTCGGCAACGCAGGAACTGGCGGCCGAACATGGCCTGCCGACGTTCGCGATCGCGCGCCTTGGCGACCTGCTCGACTATGTCGGCGACCGCGAGGAACTGGCCGTTCATCGGCAGAAACTGGCCGACTACCGCGCCCGCTACGGCGTCTAAGTGCGCAGGCGGTGCAAGACACGGTACGCATGGACAGAACGCCTATACTGGCCCGAGGAGGGTACCCAATGACTCTAGGATCATTCCGCGTCTTCGTCTGCCTGGCTGCGCTGGCGAGCTGCGTGACGGTATCTGCCGCCGACGGCGACCGCCGCAACCGCTACAAATGGCGCGACGCCAGCGGCGCGCTGCACTACTCCGACTCGCTGCCGGCGGAAGCGGCCCGGTTTGGCTACGAAGTCGTCAATGGCCATGGCATCGTCGTGCGCCGGGTCGAACGCGCCAAGACCGCCGACGAGCTGGCCGTCGTGAAAGCGCAGCAGGCGCGCCAGACCGCCGAGCGCGAAGAAGCGCAGACCCGTGCACGGCTGGACGCGAAGCTGCTGTCGGCCTACGCGGACACCGCCGCACTGGACCGCGCGCACCGCCAGCGACTGGAAATGCTCGACCAGCAGGTCGAGGCCGCGCGCATCGGCCTGCGCAGCCAGGAGCAGGCGCTGGCCGACCAGCTCGCGCACGCGGCCGAAATCGAACGCAACGGAAAGATGCTGCCCGCGCCGCAGGTCCAGCTGATCGCGGAGACGCGCAAGGAAGTGGAGCACCTCGACACGGCACTGAAGCGCCGTGAGGAAGAGCGCGCCGCGGCGGCGACCGCACTGGACGCGGAAAAGACGCGATATCTCCAGTTGCAGGCCGACATCGCGCAGCGCGGCAAGACGCAGTAAGCCCGCCGCAGCAGGCCTGCCGGTTCCGCTCGGAACCGGCAGGCGCGGCTATCAAAACGGCAACGACAAGCCCGGATCCAGCGCCTTCAGCTGCGCGCGGAACAGGTCCTGGATACGCGCCAGCGCCGCCGCGTTATCGGCATCGAAGCGCAGCACCAACACCGGCGTCGTGTTCGACGCCCGCACCAGGCCCCAGCCGTCCGGCCAGTCCGCACGCAGGCCGTCGATCGTGGTCAGGCGCGCGCCCTCGAAGCGGGACTTCTCGCAGAACTGCTCGATGAATCGATAGTGCTCGCCCTCGCGCATCGGAATCTTCAGTTCCGGCGTCGACACCCCCTTGGGCAAGGTGTCGAAGATCTGCTGCGGCGACCGTCCGTCGAGGTCGCTGGCGAGGATCTCCAGCAGCCGCGCGGCCGAATAAATGCCGTCGTCGAATCCGTACCAGCGTTCCCCGAAGAAGAAGTGGCCGCTCATTTCGCCGGCCATCGCCGCCTCGGTTTCGCGCATCTTCGCCTTGATCAGCGAATGCCCGGTGCGCCACATCAGCGGACTGCCGCCGTGCTGCAAAATCAGTGGCTGCAAATGGCCGGTGCACTTCACGTCGTAGATGATCGTCGCGCCGGGATTGCGCGTCAGGATGTCGATCGCGAACAACATCAGCAGACGATCGGGGAAGATCACCTCACCGCTCGGCGTAACCACGCCAAGACGATCGCCGTCGCCGTCGAAGGCAATGCCGAGATCGGCCTTCTCATGGCGCACGACCGCGATCAGGTCTTCCAGGTTGTGCAGATCCGACGGATCGGGGTGGTGGTTCGGGAACGTCCCGTCCACGTCGCAGTACAAGGGCACGACTTCGCAGCCGATGCCTTCGAGCACGGCGGGCGCGCTGGCGCCGGCCGTGC
>JASLGB010000036.1 GCA_030150315.1 Dokdonella sp.
GGTTCGGCCAAGGGCGATTTCGGGCCGCCGCAGGGCGAGCCGATCCACGCGGTGCTGACGTCGCCGCCGTACGTTCCGCCACCGACCGGACGCAAGCATCCAGCCAAGGTCATCGTCGACCTGGAGGTGATCGAGAAGGACATGCCGATCTCCGAAGGCGTGACCTACACGTTCTGGACCTTCGGCGGCACGGTGCCGGGCAGTTTCATCCGCGTGCGCCAGGGCGACACTGTCGAGTTCCATCTGAAGAACGCGCCGGACAGCAAGATGCCGCACAACATCGACCTGCATGGCGTGACCGGCCCCGGCGGCGGCGCGTCGTCGAGCTTCACCGCACCGGGCCACGAGTCGCAGTTCACGTTCAAGGCGCTCAATCAGGGCATCTACGTCTACCACTGCGCCACCGCGCCGGTCGGCATGCACGTTGCCAACGGCATGTACGGACTGATTCTGGTCGAGCCGCCGGAAGGCCTGCCCGAAGTCGACCACGAGTACTACGTGATGCAGGGCGACTTCTACACGACCGGCAAATACCGCGAGAAGGGCCACCAGCCGTTCGACATGGAAAAAGCCATCGACGAGAACCCGACCTATGTCCTGTTCAATGGCACGGAAGGCGCGCTGACCGGCGACAACGCACTGACGGCCAAGGTCGGCGAACGGGTGCGGCTGTTCATCGGCAACGGCGGCCCCAACCTCGTCTCCAGCTTCCACGTCATCGGCGAGATCTTCGACAAGGTGCAGCCGGAAGGCGGCACGCATCCGCAGGAAAACGTGCAGACCACGCTGATTCCGGCCGGTGGCGCATCCACTGTCGAATTCCATGTGGAAGTGCCCGGCAGCTATGTGCTGGTCGATCACTCGATCTTCCGCGCCTTCAACAAGGGCGCGCTGGCCATCCTCAAGGTGGACGGTGCCGAGAACAAGGAAATCTACTCGGGCAAGGAAGTGGATTCGGTTTATCTCGGCGATCGCGCGGAGCCGAACCTGAGCGCGGTCAGCACGGCGGCCAAGGCGCATGCGGCCGGCACGCTGACGCAGGACGAACAGATTGCCGCCGGCAAGCAGCTGTTCACCGGCACCTGTTCGGTCTGCCATCAGGCCAATGGCGAAGGCCTCGAGGGCGTGTTCCCGCCGCTGGCCAAGTCGGACTATTTCGCCAGGGAGCCGAAGAAGATCGTCGATGCGATCCTGCACGGCGTCAGCGGCAAGGTTACGGTGAACGGCGTCGAGTACAACTCGGTGATGCCGCCGATGAACCAGCTGACCGACGACGAGGTGGCCAATATCAGCACCTACGTGTTGAACAACTGGGGCAATCCCGGCGGTCGCGTGACCAAGGAACAGGCCGCCGCTTCGCGCGCGGAAAACCCGAACGCCACACAGGCCGAGCACTGAAAATGGAAACGGCAATAGGCAGGCTCGCCAGGCGAGAGGTCGTGGAGCCGCGCACGAAATTCCTGCGCTGGTTGTTGACGACGTTGATGCTGGCCCTGCCCTGCGCCAGCGGCGCCGCTGCGGCGGCGGATGTCGGCCCCGCACACACGGGGCCGGCCTACCTCGACCTGCCGGCCACCTCGTTCCTCGGCATCATCGAAACCGAGCCGAACGCGAAGCCGCAGCCGGTTGCGGCCTTCGCCCTGCGCAGCGAGCCGGTCACCAACGCCGAATTCCTAGCGTTCGTCCGATCCGCCCCGCAATGGCGTCGCGGCGCAGTCCCCGCCGTCTTTGCCGACGCCGGGTATCTGTCGCACTGGTCGAACGACGACGCACTCGGCGAGGCAAAGCCGTCGCAACCGGTCACGCGCGTGAGCTGGTTTGCCGCGCAGGCGTATTGCGAATCGGAGAATGCCCGCCTGCCGAGCTGGATCGAATGGGAACGCGCCGCGGCAGCCAGCGACACGGTTGCCGATGCGCGCAACGACCCCGCGTGGCGGCGGCAACTGCTCGACTGGTATGCGCGCCCGTCGAACGGCGAGCTGGCAGCGATCGGCGGCGAACCGAATCTCTACGGCATTCGCGACCTGCACGGACTGGTGTGGGAGTGGGTCGACGACTACGCCGCGATGATGATCACCGCCGACAGCCGCAACCAGAACGATGCGGATCGCCTGAAATTCTGCGGTGCGGCGGCGATGAGCCTGCGCGACCGCGACAACTACGCCCTGTTGATGCGCGTTGCGATGCTCTCGTCGCTGAAAGCGGCCGACACCACCCGCAACCTCGGTTTCCGCTGCGCGCGCCCAATCCTCTCGAAGGGAACACCATGACACTCGAGCAAGCCGGCCTGCGCCCAAGCGAAGGCGAATGCGAAGTCCTGCCCTGCCTGACCTGCGGAAGCGCGAACGCCTGCCGCACCCAACCGGCTCCAACGCGCCGCGGACGCCGCGCCTGGATCGTCGCGGCTGCCGCAAGCCTTCTGCTCGCATTCGGCCTGCCGGCCGCACGCGCAGCCGACCTGCCCGGTGATTCCGTCTACCACCTCGACGCACCGCTGGTGGATCAGGACGGCAAGGCGGCGACGTTTTCCGACGGCCGCGGCAAGCCGCGCATCGCGAGCATGTTCTATGCCTCGTGCAAGTTCGTCTGCCCGCTGATCATCGACACCTTGAAGAAAACCGAGCGCGCCCTGCCGGAATCCGAACGCAACGGATTCGACGTCCTGCTGGTCAGCATCGATCCGGATCGCGACACGCCCACCGCTCTTGCCGAAACGGCGCGCAAGCACCGCGTCGACACCTCCCGCTGGCATCTCGCACAGGCCAGCAAGGCCGACGTGCGCCGCATCGCCGCCGTGCTCGGCATCCAGTACAAGCCGCTCGACGATGGCGAGTTCAGCCATTCGAGCACGCTGGTTCTGCTCGATGCGCAAGGCCGCATCATCGCGCGCAGCGACAAGCTCGGTGATGCCGACCCGGAGTTCGTTGCCGCGCTGCGACGCACGCTGGCGGCCCGTCGCTGAGGCCATGAACCGCGATGGCCGCCCGGATCGGTCTTTGCTGATCGGACTTTGCTGATCGGGCAACGGGTCGCGCTGCCGGATCGTCCGCCCTGACCAGCGGCGCATCGATCACACCAGCGTCATCGCACCGTCGGACGGAGCGGTCGCGATCGAGCCGATCGCAATCAGCCCCGTCGCATTACGGCAACGCGGGCAGGCCCGTGTCGCCGCGCATCAGCGTGCCAAGCCGCTGCAACGCCTCGGTCTGGATCTGCCGCGCGCGTTCGCGCGAAATGCCGAGGTCGCGGCCGATGTCGGCCAGAGATTGCACCGGTGCGCCATCCAGCCCGAATCGACGCTGCAGCACCTGACGCTGGCGCTCACCCAGTTGCGCCAGCGCGACCACCAGGCGTTCGCCGCGGATCGTTGCCCGCGCGGGTTTGTCGACTTCCGCATTCGCGCCATCCAGCATGCGCTCGCCGGTCTCGAACGCGGCATCGAGCGATCCGAC
>JASLGB010000051.1 GCA_030150315.1 Dokdonella sp.
CCACGGCGAGCCGAACCCAAACGGGATCCTGGAAACCCTTACCGCCAATGGCCGCGATTTCGCCATCGCGCAGAAATTCATCCCGGAAATCACCCGCGGCGACAAGCGCGTGCTGCTGATCGATGGCGAACCCGTCCCCTACGCGCTCGCGCGCATCCCGCAGGGCGATGAGTTCCGCGGCAACCTCGCCGCCGGCGGCCGTGGCGAAGGCGTCCCGCTGTCCGAGCGCGACCGCTGGATCGCAGCCCAGGTTGGCCCCGAGCTGGTGCGCCGCGGCCTGCGTTTCGTCGGGCTCGACGTGATCGGCGACTGGCTTACCGAAGTGAACGTGACCTCCCCGACCTGCGTGCGCGAACTCGACGCGCAATTCGGCCTCAACATCGCCGGAATGCTGTTTGACCGGCTTGAAGCGACGCAATGAGCGAACCCTTTTCCGGCGGCGGCGACCGCCTTGGCGTCACCTTCCTTTTTTCGATCGTCGCGCACGCCGTGATTGCCCTCGGACTCACCTTCGAGTTCGAGAAGCCGGCGCCGCGCATGCCGTCACTTGACGTCATCCTTGTCCAGTCCGCCAACAGCGAGAAACCGGACAAGGCCGATTTCATCGCGCAGGCAAACAACTCCGGCGGCGGCGAGTCGGACGAGGCGCGGCGCCCGTCACAAACGGTGTCCGGACAGTTGCCGAAACTTCAGGACGGCGCAGCGCCGGTGCAAATGGAAGACGGTGCGCCGCGACCGACGCCACCGAGTCCGGCCGAGCACCTCACCCAAAGCCGTTCGGATTTCCACATCGACACCAGCAGGCAAGTGGCGGAAGCGCCCGAAACGCCCAGCCGCAACGAGCTGGAGGCCGAGCAGCGCCGCATGGAAATGGCGCGGCTGGCGCAGGAGATCCAGAAGGAAGCCGAGCAGTACGCGAAGCGGCCGAAACGCAAATACATTTCCGCCAACACGCAGGAATACGAATTTGCCGCCTACATGCGTGCATGGGTCGCGCGAATCGAGCGCGTCGGCAACCTCAATTACCCGGACGAAGCGCGCCGCAAGCAGCTGCACGGACAGCTGGTGCTCACCGTCGGGCTGGATCGCAGCGGCAAGATCAAGAGTGTCGACGTGATCCAGCCGAGCGGCCACAAGGTGCTCGACGACGCCGCCATCCGCATCACGCGCCTGGCCGAGCCGTTCCCGCCGCTGCCGGAAACCAAGGAAAAGGTGGACGAGCTGTACATCACGCGCACCTGGCAATTCCTGGCCGGCGAATCGGGCGACACATTGCAGACGCGATAGCGCCGCGGCCGCGATGCAGCCGCCGTGCCGCGCGCCGTGCCGGAGTCCCCGGCGACACGGCCGCGGCAACGCAATTCCGCCTGCCCGCGCCATTCCGCCGATCCGCCTTTGCGACTTGTCGAGCGGCGCGGATTTCCCGGCGCGCGCCGCAGGTACAATGGCGCCATGTCCTCACCCACCTCCCTGAGCAACCAACTCCTGATCGCGATGCCCGGGCTGCGCGATCCGAATTTCGCGCGCGGCGTCACCCTGCTGTGCCAGCACGGCGAAGAAGGGGCCATGGGCATCCTGATCAACCGCCTGTCGGAATACCGGCTCGGCGACGTGCTGGCGCAGATGGACATGTATTCGGCCATTCCCGAAGTCAGCGACGCGCCGGTGCTGATCGGCGGCCCGGTGCAGCCGGAGCGCGGCTTCGTGCTGCACACGCCGAACGGGCACTGGGAGTCCTCGTTCCGCATTTCCGAGCACGTCAGCGTGACCACCTCGCGCGACATCCTGGCTGCAATCGCGTCCGGCGAAGGGCCGCAGCACGCGATCGTGGCGCTCGGCTATTCCGGCTGGGGCGCGGGCCAGCTCGAACAGGAGCTGATGGAAAACCACTGGCTGACGGCCCCGGCGGACGACCATGTCCTGTTCGAGACTCCGCTGGACCAGCGCTGGGAGGCCGCCGCGCAGCTCGTCGGTGTGAACCTGTTCCAGATGGCCAGCCATGCCGGTCACGCCTGACCCTCCGGATGCCGGCGCAGACACCGGCAACCTGCTCGCCTTCGATGTCGGCACGCGCCTGATCGGCGTGGCCATTGGAAACCGGCTGACCGCGACCGCGCGCGGGCTGGAAGCGGTGGCCAACGGCGACTGGAAGCGTTTCGACGCGCTGCTGTCGGAATGGCAGCCCGACCGATTCGTCGTCGGCCTTCCGCTGGCGCTGGATGGCACCGAACAACCGATGAGCCGGATCGCACGCGAATTCGCGCGCGCGCTGCAGCGCCGCTACGCGCGCCCGGTCGATCTGGTCGACGAACGCCACACCTCGCGCGAAGCCTCGCGCCGGTTCGCCCAGCGCCGCGCCGACGGCAGCGCCAAGCGCAAGCACGCTGCGGACATCGATGCGGTGGCGGCCGAAATCATTCTCGAACACTGGTTCACCCTCCCCTCCTGCCGCCTTCCCTCCGACGCCTGATTCCCATGCCCTCCGTTCGCCTGCAGCACTTCATCAGCCTGGAACACCTCGACCGCGCCACCATCACCGAACTGCTCGACCGAGCGGCGCAGCTGCGCACGCACTGGCAATCGCGCACGCTGGCACCCACGCTGGCCGGAACCACCGTCGTGAACCTGTTCTTCGAGCATTCCACGCGCACGCGCAGCAGCTTCGAACTCGCCGCACGCCGGCTCGGCGCGCTGGTGGTGAACTTCGACATCGCCAGCTCCTCGACCAGCAAGGGCGAGACGCTGGAGGACACCATCGCCACGCTGGAGGCGATGGACGCCGATGCCTTCGTCGTCCGACACAAGGAAAACGGCACGCCGCAACGCCTCGCCGAGCATGCCCGGCGCGCGCGCGTGCTCAATGCCGGCGACGGCAACCACGCGCACCCGACGCAGGGGCTGCTCGACCTGCTCACGATCCGCGACCGCAAGGGGCGCGTCGAAGGCCTGACCGCGGTCATCTGCGGCGATGTCCGTCATTCGCGCGTAGCGCGCTCCGACGTCCAGGGCCTGGCGGCGCTCGGCGCCGCCGAGATCCGACTGTGCGGCCCGGGCGTACTGCTGCCCGAAGCCGGCGCCTTTCCCGGCTGCGTCGTGTCCGACGATTTCGACGCCGCAGTCGAAGGCGCGGACGTGATCATCATGCTGCGCCTGCAAAAGGAGCGCATGGACAGCCTCGAATACGACGAGGACACCTACTTCGCCCGCTACGGCCTGGACGCGCGCCGCCTCGTCCGCGCCCGGCCCGATGCCATCGTCATGCACCCCGGCCCGATGAATCGCGGCATCGAAATCGCATCGGACGTTGCCGATGGCGCGCAATCGGCGGTACTCGAACAGGTGGCCAACGGCGTGTTCGCGCGGATGGCCGTACTCGACGCGCTGCTGCACCAGTGAGCGCACATTGAGCCGCCGATGACGCGTTCGCGCGCCGTTTGGTGATTGATACCGGCGAGAGCGACCCGCCACCTCGCGCGCCGTCCCGAAAGGCCACACCGACGGCCATCCAAGTCGGTCCAATGATGGAACCCAACATGTTCAGACTAGCAAGGACCGGAATCTTCACCCTCACTGCCGCGCTGGCGCTGGCCGCCTGCGGCAAGAAGGCCGACAACGACGCGCCCATCGCCTTCGTCCCCGCCGACACGCCCTACGTGATCGCGGCGCTGGAGCCGATCCCGGATGCCACTGCCAAGCACCTCATGGCGCAGATGCAGGCCATGTGGGCGACCAGTTTCCCGATCCTCGAAAACGCACTGGCCGACCTGCAGAAGGCGGCCGACGGCGAGGACCAGTCGCCCGAGGCCAAGGCCACTGCGGCGAAGGGCCTGCGCGTGGCCAAGGCAGTTCTCGACGAAATCCGCGACCGCGACACCGCGGAGAAGTGGAAGGAAATCGGCTTCGGCACGCAGGTGCGCTCGGCCATCTACGGCGTTGGCGCTCTGCCGGTCATGCGCATGGAAATCGTCGACCCGGATGCGCTGCGCGCGTTCGTCGCCCGCGTCGAGGAAAAGTCCGGCAGCAAGCTCGACACCGCGCGCATCGGCGACCAGGACGTGTGGACGCTGGGCGGCGCGCAGGCGCTCGGACTGGCCGCGATCGAAGGCAAGCATCTGGTCATCACCGTGGTGCCGGCGAAGGGCGACGACGCGCTGAAGCGCCGCGTGCTTGGCCTCGACCGCCCGGCCAAGAGCCTCGCCGACACCGGCGCACTGGAAGCCTTCAACAAGCAGCGCGGCTACCTGCCGTATGCGAGCGGCTGGATCGATACGCGCAAGCTGTTCAGCGCAGCGATCGACGATCCGGCGGTGGCGCAGTTCGCCGCCGACGGCGCCAAGTCGATCGAGAAGCCGGACGCGACCTGCCGTGCCGAAATCGACGCCGTGCTCGCCAAGGCTCCGCTGCTCGCGCTGGGCTACACCAAGTTCGACACCTCGCAGGCAACGATGCACATGCGCCTGGATCTGGACCCGACGCTGGCCAAGTCGCTTGCGGCGGTGCCGGATGCGCTGCCCGGCAAGCGTTCGGACAATTCGCTGATCGACATCGCGTTCTCGCTGCCGGTGCTGCGCGGCCGCGATTTCCTGGTGGCGCAGGCCGAGGCGGTCTCGAACTCGCCGTTCCGCTGCGCGAAGCTGGCCGAACTGAACGAGTCGATGGCGCAGGCCAAGGACAAGCTCGGCGAGACCATTCCGCCGCCGCTGTCGGACCTGATCGGCCTGCGCCTGACGGTCGACAAGGTCGTCCTGCCGAGCGAAGACGGCAGCCGCAAGCTGGATGTCGCCGCGCGCATCCTGGTCGGCAGCAACAATCCGGCCTTCCTCGCCAGCCTCGCGCAGATGACCGTGCCGCAGCTGCAGAAGACGCCGCTGACGCCGGACGGCAAGGCCGTTTCGATCCCGTCCGACGTGGTGCCGGGCGGCTATCTCGACGGCTACGAGCTGCACGCGGCGATGGGCGCCAAGACGCTCGGGATCGCGGTGGGCAAGGACGGCGCGGCAGCGCTCGAGGCTGCGGTCAGCGCCAGCGGAGAAACCGGCAAGGCGGTCGACACGCACGTCAGTGGCGCGTTCTACACCTTGATCGGCGATGCCATCGGCCAGTACGGCAGCCTGCTCCCGGAAGACCAGCGCTCCGGCATGGAACTCAATGCCAAGCTCTATTCGATGTACGCGCAGTGGTTCAAGAGCATCAACGGCAGCATGGCCTTCGGCAACGAAGGCATCGACTTCGTGCAGGACGTCGAGTACGCCAAGCAGTAACGAGGACGCCGCCCCTTGTGCGGGCGGCGTTCCGGGACACAAAAAGCCCCGCCATTGGCGGGGCTTTTTCGTTTCCGTCCCGACGCCGCAGACCGGCTCAGGTTTCGATCAGCTCCACGTCGCCGAGGCCCTGGCTCAGCGTGTGCGCGTCGCCGCCCTGCGCCAGCTTGATGCGCAGGCGCACCTCGTTGGCCGAGTCGGCGTGGCGCAGCGCGTCTTCGTAGCTGATCTCGCCGGCCTGATACAGCTCGAACAGGCTCTGGTCGAAGGTGCGCATGCCGAGGTTGGTCGACTCCTTCATCACGTCCTTGAGCTTGTGGATCTCGCCCTGGCGGATGTAGTCCTGCACCAGCGGCGTGCCGATCATCACTTCCATCGCGACACGGCGCGCCTTGCCGTCCGGCGTCGGAATCAGCTGCTGCGCGACCACGCCCTTGAGGTTCAGCGACAAGTCCATGAACAGCTGCTGGCGACGGTCTTCGTTGAAGAAGTGGATGATGCGGTCCATCGCCTGGTTGGCGTTGTTCGCGTGCAGCGTGCACAGGCACAGGTGGCCTGTTTCGGAGAAGTTGATCGCGTGCTCCATCGTCTCGCGCGTACGCACCTCGCCGATCAGGATGACATCAGGCGCCTGGCGCAGCGTGTTCTTCAGCGCGTTTTCCCAGCTGTCGGTGTCGATGCCGACCTCGCGCTGCGTGATGATGCAGCCGGCGTGCTCGTGCACGTACTCGATCGGATCCTCGATCGTGATGATGTGGCCGGTCGAGTTATGGTTGCGGTAGCCGACCATCGCCGCCAGCGAGGTCGATTTGCCGGTGCCGGTCGCGCCGACGAAGATGATGATGCCGCGCTTGGTCATCGCCAGCGACTTGATCACCGGCGGCAGGCTCAGCTCCTCGATCGTCGGGATCTTCGTCTCGATGCGGCGCAGGACCATGCCGACGCAGTTGCGCTGGTAGAAGCACGACACGCGGAAGCGGCCGATGCCGGTCACCGAAATGGCGAACTGGCATTCGTGCGTCTTTTCGAACTCCTCGCGCTGCGACGGCGTCATCACGTTCAGCACCATGTCGCGCGCCTGCTGCGGCGTCAGTGCGTTCTGCGTGATCGGCACGATGCGGCCATGGATCTTCATCGAGGGCGCGACGCCGGCGGTGATGAAAAGATCCGACGCCTTCTTGTGGGACATCAGCTTCAGGTACGAAGTGAAGTCGAAGCTGCTCATGGCAAACCCCCTGGTAACTTTGGGCCGACGGCGTGTGCCGGAACGGCTGCATCTTACACGCGCCGCGTGCCGCGCCAATGCGACGGCGGCCACAGCCTTCAGTGCGCAGCCGGCCGATGGTAGCGACCGCGCAGGCGCAGGAACGGACGCTCCACGAAACGATAGGTCAGCGCCGACAGCGCCAGCGCGGCCGGCAGGGCCAGCCCCACGGTGATCAGCAGCGCGTCGCACACGGCATCGCCGGTGAGCACCGGCACCCAGCCCAGGTGCAGGAACGCGTGGATCACCAGAAAGTGCGTCAGGTACAGCGAATAGGACACCACGCCGATCGCAGCCAGCGCGCGCGAGAACCGTCCGTGGAAGCGATCGGCGAACGCGACGTAGCCAAGGATGAAGGCGGTCCACAAGGCGCCTTCCAGCGTCGGCCAGGCGAGCTTCCACGCCGCCACCAGCGGCCAGCCGCCAGCGGCGTTGAACGCCCACAACGCAAGCACCATGGCCGACACCGATGCCGCGGCCAGCCATGCGCCCTTTCGCGGCGACAACGCATGCGCCTGCAGGAACCACGCCGCCCACATGCCGAGCAGGAACTGGTCCAGTCGGCCGAGCAAGGTCAGATAGGCCAGATCCCGCGCATTGCCGCCCGCCAGCACGGCGAAGCCGCGGAACAGCAGAAGCACCGCGAGCAGGCCAAGCATCTGGCGCGTCCACGCCGGTTTCAGCACCGCGACCAGCAGCGGGAACAGCACGTAGAACTGCCACTCGATCGCGATCGTCCACAGCAGACTCGTGAACGGCGGCGCCACCAGCGCGCCGGGCAGGTTGGCAAAGCCCGACAGCGTCTGCAGCAAGGCACTCCACTGAAACTGCGGCGACGCGGCGACGCCGGCAGCGACCAGCAGCAGGAACAGCGGATAGGTTCGCAGCAGCCGGTTGCGCAGGAAACGGAGGACGGAAACCTCCGCATCGAGCGCCCCGCGCGTCAGGATGAAGCCGCTGAGCACCATGAACAGCGCGACCGCGGTATGTCCCTCGGCGAGAAAGGCCAGCACGGGATTGCGCGGCTGCAGCCACGCATCGACATCGAAAGGTCGCTGGAAACGCGCCTGGTACGAGAACAGGTGCAGGCCGTGATACAGCACGATCAGCACCGCGGCGAACGCGCGCAGGTGATCGACCGATGGCATGTAGCGGATGTTGACGCTGCGCACGCGCGCCTCGAGCGGAAGGATCGGCGGACTATAGCCGCAGAGCGCGGGCATCGCGTGGCCGGATGCATGATGCAGGGCCGTCGCCAAGGCGCACCGACCGGCCCATTACGACACGCGGCGCCTCAGGCGTGGCGGCGGAAATAGGCCCAGGCGGCGACCATCAGAAGCAGCGGCGGCAGCAGGTTTCCCAGCGCCGGATGCACGTTGTAGACGACGCCAAGACTGACGATCGCCCGCTGCAGGAAGTAGAAGCCGAGCGCCAGCACGATGCCGACGAACAGCCGCTTGGAAAGGCCGCCGCTACGCAACGTGCCGAACGCGAACGGCACCGCGCAGAACGCCAGCACCAGCACGCTGAAGGGATAGAACACGCGCCCCCAGTACGCACCGCGGTACTGCGAGGCATCCTGCCGGTTCGCATCCAGATAGACGATGTTGCGCCCGAGATCGAGCAACGACATGTATTTGGGCTGGATGATGCTGAGCGACAGCAAGGCCGGGTCGAGCCCGGACTTCCAGCTCGTTTCCGCCGATTCGGTGCTGCTTGCGCTGTCCGCGGCGAACTCGGTCCGGCGCACCTTGCGCAAGGTCCAGTCGCGCCCGATGTGTGCGGCCGTGTCGGCGACGGAAAGCGACTTCAGCCGCCCGTCGGTGTCGAATTCGAACACGCGCACACCGTCCAGATCGACCTCGTTGCTGCCCGTCTGCGTGCGGCCGCGACGCGCACTGATGACCGTTTCGCCATCGAGCGCCCACAGCGCGCCGCCGCGTGCGAGCGCGACATCCTGCGAACGCGACGCCAGCAGCAGCGCCTGCGCATTGCGCTCGCCCCACGGCCCGACGGTTTCGCCGACCACCGCGGTCAGCAGGGTCAGCAGGGTCAGGCCGAACACGACCGACGCGCAGATGCGCAGCTTGGACAGGCCGGCGGCGCGCAGCGCGGTCAGCTCACCGGTATTGGCGAGGCCACCCAGCCCGAGCAGGCTGCCGATCAAGGCGGCGTAGCCGAACATCTCGTAGAACCGGCGCGGTACCGTCAGCAGGATGTAGGTCACGGCCTTCAGCATCGTGTACTGGCCTTGCCCGACGTCATCCAGTTCGGAAATGAACGAGCGGAACGCATCCAGCGCGACCAGTGTGAACCAGGTAAGCCCGACCGAGGACAACACGGCCATCGCGACCAGCCGGTCGACGCGCTTGAACATCATGCCGCGGCCCTCTTCGCGGCTCGCGGCGCGGGCACGCGCTGGCCGTTCCAGATCATCCACGCCGCCAGCGCCAGCATCGGCAGGTACACCCACCACAGGCCGAAGCCGGAGGCCAGTTTGCCAGCGCTGATCCAGGTGCGCCCCAGCACCAGCAGGTTGTAATAGACCAGCCATGCCAGCAGCGCGATCAGCAGGCGCGCGTAACGCGGTTCGCGCGGGCTCGATTTCGCCAGCGGCAATGCCAGCAGCGCCAGCACGATCGCCGACATCGGCGCGGCCAGCCGCCAATGCAGCTCGGCGCGCATGATCGGATCGTCGCTGGCCAGCAGCACGCGGGTCGGCGCGGCGCGCTTGCTCGCGGTTTCGTTCACGCTCGCCTCGCCGTCCGGCAACTTGATGTCATTGCGCTCGAAGCGCATCAGGCGGTAATCGTCCTGCCCCAGGGTTCCTTCGACGCGGAATCCATCCTCCAGCGCGATGTAGCGGCCCACCCCGTCGGCATCGTGATAGAGGTGGCCATGGGTCGCGGTGATCACGTCGATGCGCGTCTTGCCGCTGTCCTTGTCCGGCCGCTCGCTCTCGATGAACATGCGCTTGAAGCGCGTGCCGTCGGCGGACATCTCGCCGACATAGATGACGCCGTTGCGCCCGGGCAGGTCGACGAAGCGCCCCGGCTCCAGTCCGGCCACGATCAGCGACCGGCTCGCCTCCTGCAGCAGGCTTTGCGCGAGCCGGTCGGAGGCCGGCGCCAGCCAGAATGCCAGCACCGCCAGCACCGCCGTCATCGGCAGCGCAAACCATGCCAGCGGCCGCAACAGGTCCTGCGCATCGACGCCGGAAGACTGCAGCACGGCCATTTCGCTGTCGCGCCAGAGGCGCCCATAGCCGAGCAGGACGCCGACCAGCACCGCCAGCGGCAGCAGGATGGTCAGCGAACCGATGCTGCGCAGCCCGATCAGCGTGAACAGCAGATCGGCCGGAATCCGCCCGCGCGCGACCTTGGCCAGCATGTCCGCCACCGCACCGCCGATGGTCACGAGCAGCAGGATCAGGCTGGCCGCCAGCACGCTCAGGGCGACCTCGCGCAGCAGGTAGCGGTCGATGATGCGCAGGCGCGGACGCCACGCCGCAAGCCGAGTGGCCGGGCTTTGGCTTAGAATTGGCGGCTTCGCGTGCGTTTCGGTCATGCGGCGGATCGGGCCTTCGGTTCGCGCCGTGACGAATCGTCCACGACGGCCAGCCGGCGAGTGTACCTGTGCGGTACGCCCATCATGCAAACCTCCACGGAACCCGAGATGACCTTGACGTTCAGCACCACCGCCCAATCCCCTGACACCATCGCCACCGCCTGCCTCGTCGTCGGCCTGTTCGACGATCGCCAGCTCGATGGCGCCGCGGCCCAGGTCGACGGGAAGTCCGGCGGCGCCATCCGTCGCGTCATCGAGGCTGGTGATGCCACCGGCAAGCCCGGCACGACCACGCTGCTGTTCGGCCTGCCCGGCATCGCCGCCACGCGCGTGCTGCTGGTCGGCCTCGGCGAGCGCGGCAAGTTCGATGCCGCTGCATTCCATCGCGCCGCCAACGACGCCGGCCGCGCGCTGAAGGCACTGCCGATCGACAGCGCCGTTTCGTTCCTGACCGAACTGCCGGTGCCGACACGCGACCTCGCGTGGAAGCTGCGCACCGCCGCATTGGCCGCCGACGCGCAGTCGTACCGCTACCTCGCCACGTTCAAGCCGAAGAACACGCCCGCGTCGCCGCGCCTGGCGTCGATCGCGTTTGCCGCCGACGGCGACGAGCGCACGCTGGCCGAAGCCAGCGCCATCGCGGCCGGCGTGCGCCTCGCGCGGGAGCTGGGCAACCTGCCGCCGAACGTGTGCAACCCGGCGTATCTGGCCGAGCAGGCCAGGCAGATGGCTGATGCCAATGCCGGCGTCACGCTGGAGGTACTCGAGCGCGAGGACATGGAAAAGCTCGGCATGGGCTCCCTGCTCGGCGTCGCGCGTGGCTCGGCCAATGCGCCCAAGCTGATCGTTCTGCGCTGGAACGGCGGCGGCGACGCGCGCCCGTATGCGCTGGTCGGCAAGGGCATTACCTTCGACAGCGGCGGCATCTCGATCAAGCCCGGCCCCGGCATGGAAGAAATGAAGTTCGACATGTGCGGCGCGGCCGGCGTGCTCGGCGCGTTCCGCTCGGTGGTCGAGCTGAAGCTGCCGCTGAACCTGGTCTGCGTCGTGCCGGCGGTGGAAAACATGCCCGATGGCAACGCGTACCGCCCGAGCGACGTGCTGACCAGCATGTCCGGCCTGACCATCGAAGTGCTCAACACCGACGCCGAAGGCCGCCTGATCCTGTGCGATGCGCTGACCTACACGGCGCAGACCTTCAACCCGGAAGTCATCATCGATGCCGCCACGCTGACCGGCGCCTGCGTGGTCGCGCTCGGCAAGCACGCCTCGGGCCTGATGACGCAGGACGACGAGCTGGCCGAACAGCTGCTCTCGGCCGGCACGCGCACGCACGACCGCGCCTGGCGCCTGCCGCTGTGGGACGACTACCAGAGCCAGCTCGACTCGGGCTTCGCCGACGTCGCCAACATCGGCGGCAAGTACGCCGGTGCGATCACCGCCGGCTGCTTCCTCGCGCGCTTCACCAACGGCCACCGCTGGGCGCATCTGGACGTTGCCGGTACCGCCTGGGATGAGGGCCGCAAGGGCTTGGCCACCGGCCGCCCGGTGCCGCTGCTGGTGCAGTACCTCATCGACCGCTGCGCGTGAATCCGATGCCGACCGATCTGCGTTCCCGCAAGCAGTCTGCGCTGATCGCGCTGATCGGCGGCTCCGCCGTGCTCGGCATCCTCGACATCGCGCTCGGCCTGCCGAGCGCTGCGGACGGCACGCGCATCGGCGTCACCCTGCTCGGCAACATCGCCCTGCTTCTGATCGGCTTCCGCTGGCTCGATCTGGATGCGCGCGAACTGGACATCCGCCGCCCGACCTGGCTCAACGTCTGCATCGTCCTGCTGGCGGCGGTCTTCGTGCCGTACTACCTCTACAAGACGCGGCCGGAAGGCAAGCGTCTTGGCGCGATCGGCGGCTTCTTCCTGCTGGTGGTCGGCTGCATGTTCGCCACCGGGCTGGGCGCCTCACTGGCGCTGCAGTTCACCGCCAGCGCGCCCGCACCGACCCTCTGACATGCCACGCGCCGATTTCTACCTGATCGACAAGCCACGATTCCGCGACGACCCGATGCTGCTGGTCTGCGAGCTGGCCAAGCGCGCCTTCGCCGCCGAACAGCCGACCCTGATCCTTGCACGCTCGCAGGATCAGGCCGAGGAGATCGACGAAAAACTGTGGGCGTTCGACGAGAACGCCTTCATTCCGCACCAGATCGCCGGCGACGACGACGACGCGATCACCGCCGTGCTGATCGTTCCTCACGACGTCGAAACAGCCGACCGTTCGTTGGTCATCAACCTGCTCGACTATTGCGCATCCGTCCTGTTCTAG
>JASLGB010000113.1 GCA_030150315.1 Dokdonella sp.
CGGCTTTCCCGAATCCGGCCGCCATGAACATCCGACCCTACGATGGCCTCTATCCGCGCATTGCCGCCAGCGCGTGGATCGACCCGTCCGCGATCCTGATCGGCGACATCGTCGTCGGCGAAGACGCCTCCTTCTGGCCCGCCGCGGTCGCGCGCGGCGACGTGCACCACATCCGCATCGGCGCGCGCACCAACATCCAGGACGGTGCCGTGCTGCACGTCACCCACGACGGCCCGTTCACGCCGGGCGGCTTTCCGCTCATCGTCGGCGACGACGTGACCGTCGGCCACGGCGCCATCCTGCACGCCTGCACCATTGGCGATGCCTGCCTGATCGGCATGCATGCGACCGTCATGGATGGTGCGGTGGTGCAGCCGCGCGCAATGGTCGGTGCCGGCGCACTGGTCGCGCCCGGCAAGATCGTGCGCGAAGGCGAACTCTGGCTCGGCAACCCGGCGCGTTGCGTGCGCAAGCTGTCGGACGAGGAAATCCAGCGGCTGTACTACTCGGCGCAGCAGTATGTGGAATTGAAGAACCGCTATCTGCGCGGGGCCGAAGCGGATCGCCTGTCGCCGGGATCGGGTCCGCGCTGACCGCATTCGAACCGCCTGCGCCGACTCGGTTCGGCGCAGGCGGGCAATCCTGCCGTGTCCTGCGGTTGCGCTGAGCGCTGGCCGCCGCGGCGCTCAGCCGGCGAGGCTGGCGTTGTCGATCACGAAGCGGTACTTCACGTCGCTCTTCAGCATGCGCTCGTAAGCCGCGTCGATGTCCTGCGCGCGGATGATCTCGATGTCCGCGACGATGCCCTTGTCGGCGCAGAAGTCGAGCATTTCCTGCGTTTCGGCAATGCCGCCGATCAGCGAACCGGCGATGGCGCGGCGCTTGAAGATCAGGTTGCCGATGTCCGGTGTCGGGTGCGGATGCTCGGGCACGCCGACCAGTACCAGCGTGCCGTCGCGCTTGAGCAGCGAGGAAAACGCGTCGAGGTCGTGGCTGGCGGCGACGGTGTCGAGGATCAGGTCGAAGCTGGCCGCCTGCGCCTTCATCTGCGCGGCATCGCGCGAGATCACGACCTCGTCGGCGCCGAGCGTGCGCGCTTCCTCGCGCTTGCTTTCGCTGGTGGTGAAGGCGACCACGTGCGCGCCCATCGCGTGCGCGATCTTGATGCCCATGTGGCCGAGGCCGCCGATGCCGACCACGCCGACCTTCTTGCCGGGGCCGACCTTCCAGTGGCGCAGCGGCGAGTAGGTGGTGATGCCGGCGCACAGCAGCGGCGCGACGGCGGCGAGCTGGTCTTCCGGGTGGCGGATCTTCAGCACGAACTTCTCATCGACCACGATGCGCTGCGAATAGCCGCCGAGCGTGTGGCCGGGCGCGTCCTTGGTGCGGCCGTTGTAGGTGCCGACGAAGCCGTTCTCGCAGTACTGCTCCAGTCCTTCCGCGCAGGCGCCGCAGTGCTGGCAGCTGTCGACCAGGCAGCCGACACCGACGGTGTCGCCGACCTTGAAACCCTTCACCGCGTCGCCGACCGCACGGACGTGGCCGACGATCTCGTGGCCGGGCACGCACGGAAAGCGCGTGCCCGCCCATTCCGAGCGCACGGTATGCAGGTCGGAATGGCACACGCCGCACCAGGCGATCTCGATGGCGACATCGTGTGGGCCGGGTGTCCGGCGTTCGATGTCGAGCGCTTGCAGCGGTTGGTCGGCGGCGTGTGCGCCCCAGGCTTTGGTGCTCATGCGGTGCTCCTCTCGGTCGGATCAGGCGGATTGTGGCGCGTGGACTGGCGCGCTGCCCATCACCACATGCGGCTGGCGCGCGCGAAGTCCAGTCCCGCGATCGCGGTCAGGCCGTCGTGCCCAGTGTCGCGGGCTCCGGTCGTCGGCGCGTTCAGCCGCGGCGCACGTGTTGCAGGCGCCACACGGCGGTATCCAGCGTGCTCGCGCCGAAGCCGGGCTCATGGGCGAGCAGGTCGCGCCGTTCGAGCAGGTCGAGGTCCCAGTGCGGTGCGAACCGCGCGCGAACTTCCGCTTCCGGCACCGAAAACGGCGGGCCGGATTTCTCGTGTTGCGGGTATTCCAGGGTGATCAGCAGGCCGCGGCAGTCGTGCGGCAGCCGCACGTAGAGCTCGTCGACGTAGCGCGCGCGCAGCGCCGGTGGCAGCGCGATCAGGGCGGCGCGGTCGTAGACGCCGGCGCAGTCGGCAAGAATGTCTTCGTCCAGCGCGAACGCATCGCCGCAGACCAGTTCGATGGTGCCGGCGGTGTGGTGGACGCCGTAGCGCGTTTCGCGCCGCTCCGGCACCAGCGCGTTTTCCGCAAAGAACTGCTCCACCGCCAACGCCGACAGTTCCACGCCGAGCACGCGGTGGCCCTGCGCGGCGAGCCAGAGCATGTCCAGCGACTTGCCGGCCAGCGGCACGAACACGCGGCTGCCGCGGGCCAGGCCGAGCGCCGGCCAGTGTTTCGGCAGCAGCGGCAGCACGCGATCGTTGTGGAAGCCGATGCGGCCTTCGCGCCAGCGTTGCAGCCAGAAGTCGGGATCCATCGTCGCGTGCAGCCGTTGTGGCGAAGCGGCCAGTATATCGGCGGCCGGAAAACCGCCGCGTCAGCGCGGCGGGCACGGACTCAATCCGGCCGCGTGGCGCCGTCGAGATCGGCCAGATAGCGCAGGGCTGCTTCGCGCTCGGCGCCGCACATCGACGGTGACGGACGCAGGCTGCGGCAGACCGCTGGCCGCTCCGGCTTGCCGAAGATCATGCAGCGCAGTTCGTCGTCCAGTTGCACGCAGGGGATCCCCGCCGGCTTGCCGTGCGGCATGTCGGGGATCGGCGAGGAAATCGACGGGGCGATGCAGCAGGCGCCGCAGCCGGGACGGCAGTCCATCAGCCTTCGCGCAGCAGGGCGTGGATCGGCGCGGTGTCGGGGCGCGTGCCGTGCCAGAGCGCGAACGATTCGGCGGCCTGTTCGACCAGCATGCCGAGGCCGTCGTGGACTTGCGATGCACCGTCGGCGCGCGCCCAGTCCAGGAAAGACTGGGCCGCCTTGCCGTAGGACAGGTCGTAGCAGAACGTCTCGGCGCGCAGGCGCACGCCGGGCAGCGTGAACGCGGTGCCGGCGTGGCCGGCGGCGCTGGCGTTGACGATCAGGTCGAAGCGGTCGGTCGCGTCGAGTTCGCCAGGGGCGCACGCGAGCGCGCGCGGCCCGAGCGCATCGGCAAGCGCGTGGGCGCGCTCCGGCGTGCGATTGGTCACGGTCAGGCGCAGCGCGCCGGCTTCGACCAGCGCGAACGCGGCGGCGCGCGCGGCGCCGCCGGCGCCGATCAGCAACACGCGGCGCTGGGCCGGATCGAAAGCGAGGCGGTCGCGCAAGTCGCGCAGCAGGCCGGCGCCGTCGGTGCTGTCGCCGTGCCAGCCATTGCCGTCGCGGATCAAGGTATTGACGCTGCCGCTGCGCCGGGCGCGTTCGCTGCGCGTGACGCAGAGCGCGGCGGCATCCTCCTTCAGCGGCAGCGTGACATTGGCGCCTCGGCCACCGGTGGCGGCGAACGCGGCCAGCGCGGTGGGAAAGCGGTCGCGCCCGGCCTCGATCGCGCGGTACTCGACCGGGATCCCAAGCTGGGCTCCAAACGCGGCGTGGATGCGCGGCGACAGCGAATGGCTGATCGGCTGGCCGAAGACGGCGTGATGATGCATGGCTCGGATTCCGGAACGGGAGCCGGAACGTGGTTCGCGGCGACGGTGCGCCGCGCGATCACGCTACCGGCCCGGTTTCATTCGCGCAGCCATCGTGCCGCATCCAGGGCGAAATAGGTCAGGATGCCGTCCGCGCCGGCGCGGCGGATGCCGGTCAGCGCTTCGAGCACGCAGGCGCGCTCGTCGAGCCAGCCGTTGGCGGACGCGCCCTTCAGCATCGCGTACTCGCCACTGACCTGGTAGGCGAACGTCGGCACGCCGAACTGGTCCTTCGCGCGGCGCACGATGTCCAGATACGGCATGGCCGGCTTGACCATGATCATGTCGGCGCCTTCGTCCAGATCCAGCGCGATCTCGCGCAGCGCCTCGTCGGAATTGGCCGGATCCATCTGGTAGGTGTACTTGTTGCCCTTGCCGAGGTTGCCGGCCGAGCCGACCGCGTCGCGGAACGGCCCGTAGAACGCCGAGGCGTACTTGGCGGAATAGGCGAGGATGCGCGTGTGCACGTGTCCGGCGCTTTCCAGCGCGGCGCGGATCGCACCGACGCGGCCGTCCATCATGTCCGACGGCGCGACGATGTCGGCGCCGGCGTCGGCATGCGACACGGCCTGCTTCACCAGCGCATCGACGGTGAGGTCGTTGACGACGTAACCGGAATCGTCGATCAGGCCGTCCTGGCCGTGCGTGGTGAACGGATCCAGCGCGACGTCGGTGATCACGCCCAGTTCCGGGAAGTCCTTCTTCAGCGCGCGCACCGCGCGCTGGGCGAGGCCGTCCGGGTTCCACGCCTCGCGGGCATCCAGCGACTTCGCTTCCGGCGGCGTCACCGGAAACAGCGCCAGCGCCGGCACGCCGAGCGACTGCGCCTCGGCGGCGATGCGCAGCAGGCGGTCGATGGACACGCGCTCGACGCCCGGCATCGACGGCACCGCTTCGGACAGGTCGTGTCCTTCGCGCACGAACACCGGCAGGATCAGATCGGCCGACGTCAGGTCGGTTTCGCGCATCAGCGCGCGCGAAAAAGCATCGCGACGCATGCGGCGCAGGCGGGTATTGGGGTAGCTCATGTCACGACCGTCCCTGTGATCCGGGAAAGCCGGCCATTGTACGCCTGTGCTGCCGGGCGGCATGCGGCGCGGTGTCGCCTGGGCACGACCGGAGGCACATGGGCCGCCGGCGAGCGGCCATCGGGTACAGGACGCGTTGGCGCGGCACTCAAACGAGCGTGTCCGCAGGCGCGAGGCACGGAAGGACGGATGGCGCGGCTCATCCATTGGGAAAGTCCGCCTTGGCGTGCGGGAGGCGCCGTGGCGGCGCAATGCCGTTGGCACGCGCCCGGTTTTGTTCAGCTTTAGTTATGTGTCGTTGCGGCAAACTGTTAAGTATCCGTTATAAGAATGCCCTGACCATTCACAAGGAACGCAAAGAACGTTCCGCAACTCATTGAAGAGTGGAATGACCATGCTTTCCCCGATTCTTTTCGCTGCACTGACAATCCTCGCGCTGCTCGCCCTCGCGTCGATCCGTCGCGTGCCGGAAGGTCATGTCTACGCTTTCCGGCGCATTGGCGGCCATGTGCGCATCGTCGGTTCCGGCACGCATCTGGTCGTGCCGCTGGTCGAGCGCGTCACGCGCAAGATCAGCCTCGCCGGCGCCGCCGTGCCGGTCGAGGACCTCGAACGCGATGGCGAACGCTACCGCAGCGTCATCTATTTCCAGGTGCTGGACCCCGAGCGCGCCAACCTGGTGCTGGAAGACGTCGAAGACGTGCTGCGCCGCGCGGCCCATCGCCTTCTGTCCGCGCCGGAACTGCCGTCCGGCATCGAGGCACGACGCGCCTGGCTGAAGCAGTCGCTCAATGCCAGCCAGCGCGACAACGGCCTGCTGATCGCACGCGTCGACCTCGTCGCCCTGTCCTGATTGATGTCCTGCCCGGCGCGCGACGGTGGATTTCCCCGTCGCCTGCCACGATACTTCGCGCCCGCTCCGCCGGATTTCCGCCGCATGTCTGATAGTGACCGGCTGCGGCAGCGCCTTGTTGCCGGCGTCGCAGCCCTACGGATCCAATTGCCTGAAGCCGCCATCGAGCGGCTGCTCGCGTTTGTGCAGATGCTGGCGCGCTGGAATGCGACCTACAACCTCAGCGCCGTGCGCGACATCGACGAGATGGTCACGCGCCACCTGCTCGATTCGCTGGCCGCGCTGCCCTATCTGCACGGCGATTCGCTGGTCGACCTCGGCAGCGGCGGCGGCCTGCCCGGCATTCCGTTTGCGATCGCCGCGCCGACCCGCAAAGTGACCCTGGTCGATTCCAACGGCAAGAAGACGCGCTTCCTGCGCGCCGCCGTGCGCGACCTCAAGCTGGACAACGTGCGCGTGCTGGAAAGCCGCGTCGAAGCGGTTGACGGCGTGTACGACTGCGTCACCTCGCGCGCCTTCGCCAGCCTCGCCGACATGCTCGGCTGGGGCGGTCGCCTGCTTTCCCCCGACGGCGTCTGGTTGGCCTTGAAAGGGCGCTTTCCGCAGGAG
>JASLGB010000169.1 GCA_030150315.1 Dokdonella sp.
ACGGTATTGCCCAGCGTGACCTGGCCGTCGCCGCCGATGACGACTTGATCGCCGCGGCGGACGGAAACGATGGTGGTGGCGTGGAAGGATTCGGACATGGAGGACGGCAACGGTTGGGGAAGCAGGGAGGTAAGGGCGAACGCCGACTTTCCAAGCCCGCAACATCGTCGCCGGCGCCGACCGCAGCAGAGCCGCCGAGCCGATTCCCTGCGCGGGCCGCCGCACCACCGGGGCTGCGCCATGGCCGCTTCGCGACCGGCAGCAGCGCGCGGCATGCCGCCCCTTCCAGGCGAACCGCCCTCCATTCCGGCGCAATCGGGGAGCGGTTCCCGACAGCCCGGACACGGCACCGGGCGCCATATCGGCGTCCGCCCGAACGGCGCAGCGGATCGCGGCATTCCGCCCGAAGGCGGAGCGGGACGGCTTGGCGAGGCCGCGGTGTTCCCGCGTGACACGCCGCTCAGGCGGGCGGCACGGACTTGCCTTCGCTTGAAAAACGCTCCTCCAGCTCGGCTCCGATCGCACGCGCGTTGACCAGTATCGCGCCCAGCGCGGCCCTGTGCGCGGCCACCATCAGCAGCAACTGGCGCTGCGTTCGGTGCCGAACACGGATGCCGACGATCTGGAGGTCGCCGCTGGCGATCGCGATCTGGTCCGACTCGCGCGCAGCGGAATCGCCATCGAGTTCACCGACCATCGCGCGACTGACCGCAAACAGCGAACTGCCGAGCGCAACCAGCTTGCCGACACGCGTCTCGTCGATGCCGATCGAACAGATGTTGAACCCGTCCGTGCTGCACAGCACCGCAGCGGTCAGCGTCGGAATCTTGCGCGTCAGCTTCTCCATGGTCGGCAACACGTAGTTGCCGAGGGCGGCGGACTCCATTTCCCATCTCGGATTCGGATCCTGCGCCGGCCGCGGATTGCTAGTGTTCGATGGAAGCATGGGGAGTACTCAGGGCAAGCATGATCGTCTGCATGACCTGCGCCGGACGACGCGGATCAGCCGTGATGACGGGGGCGAAGGGGTGATATCTGGCAACGATGCGGCGGAACGGATCCAGCGCGCTGTCCGGTGCATCGTCGGGCAGGCGCGTGATTGCGACGGCCAGCTGCTTCACGGCCTGGCGCGCAGCCAGCGCATCCAGCCAGAAGCGGCAGTCGTCCGGATCCTGCGGCCGATTGCCGAAAAGCCACAGGACCACGGCGGAACTCTGCGGCAGCAACGCGTCCCACATCGAATCGAAACGCTCCTGCCCCGGCACGCCGATCAGAGCCACCTTGCTGCCATCCGCGAAATGCCACTCGCCATAGTCGAGGCCGACCGTGGTGGCGTTCTTGCCGTCCTGATGGCCGCCCTCGTCGGTGGCAATGTCGGTGCTGACCACGGGCACATCTGACACCTCTGCCAGCGCCGTGGTCTTTCCAACGCCGAACGGGCCGACGAATACCAGCTGGTGGCTGGCCTGATGTCCGAGAACGACCTTCATCGGGACGAAAACCGGCGCAACACGCGCGTTATCAAACCCCATCGGTGGGCTCCCCCGGCGTCGCTCGCCTCGACGACAACCGCCGGTAGCGGGGCTTGCGGCAGCGTTTCCGCATCGAGGATCAGGTTGCCCGCCGCATGGGCATCGGCCAGCAGACGCTCCAGCACGTCGTGCGCGATGCCGTGCGCCAGCGCGGCGGCGACATCATGCGGCTGCCGCAGCAGTTGGGCGCAGGTCGTGGCGATTTCGAGCGTGTCGCCGTAACGCGACACGTTCGGCCATTGCCGCAGTCGGAAACGATGCCGGCGCCAGGGCGCGTCCGGCGCGGATGCCGCCAGGCCTGGCGCTTCGACGGCGCCATCGAAGTGGCGGCGACGCGCGAGCTGCGAATCCAGCCACTTGAACAGCACCGGCACGCGCAGCGGCGTGCGGAAATAGGTCCAGCCCGGATGCGGCAGATCGACCAGGTTCTGCGCAAGAAACGCCACGCGCGGCTGGTCGCAGCGGGCATGCAGGTCGATCAGGCTGCCTCGATCGCGGGCGATGGTGCCATCGACCACCCACCAACCGGCTTTCTCCGGTCGATCCACCCACGTCCAGCGTTCCGGCCGCAAGCGCAATGCCGACATGAAGGCGCGCGAGGCATCCGTGTCGCGGTCACTCGCCCAGACGGCGAAGGCGGCAACAACATCGCCCAGTCCCGCGGGCAAAGGGGCGACCGTCATTGCACGGTTATCGCGTGCATGAGGATGCTGTTTCCGCACCGGCCATCGCGTTACTCGCGGGCCTTGATCACCGCGTCGAGCTGGCGCGGAATCGCGATGCTGAAGAGGATGCCCATATTGACCTTTCGGGATGACATCAGCAGGCCCTGCAGCAGATCCTTGCCGTGCTGCAGGATCAAGACGATGTTGTCGCCGTCCAGATCCAGCAGATAGAAACTGCGCAGCGCCGGAAAGCCGGAAGACTCGAGGGTCGAGCACAGCTCGGTGGTCAGCTGGTTGAACAGCGCCACCGCCTCGTGCTGCGCGTTGTATCCGACCAGGGAAAGACCGGTTTCCCGATCCCAGATGTCCGTGGAGATCAGACCGTCCTTCAGCAGCCCGCGCAGGTCCTCGATCGATTTCTCGAGCAGGTCGATGTTGATCTGAAGCATGGAATTTCCTCGGTCTCGGTACGCATCACCGCCATCCCGATACCGGTGCGGGACGCAGATGCGAAAGGCAACGCGCGATGGTAGGCCATGCGCGGAAGAGCCCGTATCAGCAAGTCCCCTATTGCACCTATCCACAAAATATCGCAGCCGCCCCTGCGTGGCAGGCCACTGCGACATCAAGCGCGAAACATCCTTGCCTGACGTCCATTGCGCCGTCGCGCCCGAGCGCTTCGCACGCGGATGCGCCGCGCACACGTGGGTCGTCGCCCGAGCAGCAAGTGCCTCGTGCGCCTTCGCGTCGACCGGCACGATGCGCGCCCTCGATTCCTTGCCGGCCGCGCAAAGCAGTTCTGTGTCGCAGGCGAAATCGCGACAGCACACGTCATGCAACGCCAAAGTGTGCAGGCTTCTTGGGGTGCCGTCCTGGTGAAGGCGGCAGTACATATCCGTCGCTTCCGATGACGATCTGACTTCCGCGGCAGATGGAGGCGATGGTAGTGGCGTGGAAGGATTCGGGCATGGAGCCTCGCCCGATGGGCACACCGAGGTGAGGGATACTAGCGAAGTCCCTAGTGGTAATTGACGCACTGAGATGATCACAGCCACGAAAAAACTCGCACGAATGCCGTCCACTCCGGGAAGCCTCCGATTTCTCGCTGTTTTCGCGACACTGCTTCCAGCAATGACGGGAGCGACCGACCTCCTGCAGTGCCCGATCGGCACGCACTACAA
>JASLGB010000126.1 GCA_030150315.1 Dokdonella sp.
GGCGCCGCCGGCCCTGCGGGTGCGACCGGCGCGACCGGCCCTGCGGGTCCGACCGGGAATACCGGGCCTGCCGGTGCCACCGGGGCAGCCGGCCCCACGGGTGCGACTGGCGCGAGCGGCCTGACCGGTTATACCGGCCCGACCGGCGCCACGGGTCCGACCGGTGCCACGGGTCCGACCGGTGCCACGGGTCCGACCGGCGCCACCGGTTCCAATGCAAACCTGAAGCGCTACCACGTCTCCGGCTCGGCAGGCCGCCTGGCGGTCACGAGCAATGTCGTGACGGAACAACCGGGTCTTTCGCAGACCTTCACGCTGGGCGACAGCGCCAACGTGATGATCTGGGCCACCATCGGTGTAAGAAATACGGTGTCAACGGCAGGTGGATGGTCGACCGTCGATGCGGTCATCTACGTCGACGGAAATTTCCTGCCGAATGGCGGATGGAACCGTTTCAGCGTGGTCAATTCGAGTCTGGGTGCGAATGCCTTCAATACCGTGGCGATCAACACGATGGTCACGCTGCCGGCCGGCACGCATACGATCGATCTGCGTACCGCTCGATATAACGGCACGTTGGCCGTCGACATTGGCGGCAATTCCATGGCGGATACCAATCCAGGAGAACTGACGATCCTGATCATGGAAGGTACCAGCAGCGGCTTTGCGCCGCTGCAAGCGGATGCACCGCGCACGCCGCGCCGCTGAGGCGTCCGCGCCGCTGCACAGCGGTCAACGCTGAAGTGATCGCGCGCGCATGCCGTTGCAGCGTTTCGCGCAGCGGCATGCGCACATCGGCCTCTGCAGGTCCGGCTTCGATCCGGACCTCGAGCCCCGGCCGGAACGATCCGTTCGGGTTGATGCGGCCGGCACGATCCGGCGTGTTCAATGGGCGCCGGGCGTGGCCGCCAGTTGGCGCTCGGCGAATTCCAGGTTCGAGCGCACGCGCTCGGACTGTTCCGCCGGCAAGGCCGGGTCCGCCAGCAAGGCAAGGCATTCGCGCCGACAGGCCGCCGCGTCACCGGTCCAGTAGCTGGCGACGGCGAATTCGTCGCGGCAGCGCCAGTCGTACCAGGAAAGATCGACAAACAGGCCATCGCCTTCCGGGCTGCAAACGGCCATTGCCTGCGTGGCGAAAACACGCGCGCAGGCATAGCGGTTGGACTCGCGGCAGTAGCGCGCGAGCTGGCCCAGTGTCTCGCCGCCGCGATGCGGGCGTTGCTCGTAGGCGCGCAGGTAGCGGCCGACCACGTTCTCGAACGGATGGCCGAGGGCTTCGGCCAGCAGCGCGCACTGGTACAGGGAAAACCACACCTCCTCGTCCCAGCCGGCCATTTCCGCGCGCCGCTCGTAGGCGGACAAGGCCGCTTCACGCTGGCCGCTGTCGCGGTAGCTTTGCGCCAGATAGAACACGTAGCGGGTGTTGTCCGGGTCGTCGCGCAGGGCCGTTTCGAGCACGCGCGCGTCCTGTGCGTACTTCACCTGCACGTCCTGCCGGCTGCGCGCGCCGTCGCTGTAGACCTGCACGGTCGGCCCGGCCAGCAACGGGCGTTCGACCGGGCGCCCGCAATCGAGGTATTCGTGCAGCACGCCGAGCCAGCGCCACGGCAACCGGCTGTCGATCAGGCAGACGCGGTCGTAGCGCAGGTTGCCGTAAGACACCGCCAGTGCGTAGGCATCCGCCTCCAGCGGCGGCAGCACGAAGTTCGGCGGCAATTTCAGCACTTCGTCGGCGTCGATGGTGAACAGGTAGTCGCCGTGCCCGCGCGCCAGCTCGAGCGCTTCGCTGCGGTTGTGGCCGAAATCCTTCCACGGGCGTTCGTGCAGCTCGCCCGGCACATCGGCCAGCAGCTGGCGGATCACGTCCTGCGTGCCGTCGCTGGAGCCGGTATCGACGATGACCCAGCGGTCGATGAACGGGCGCACCGCGGCGAGGCAGCGTGCGATCACGTGCGCCTCGTCTTTCACGATCATGTTCAGACAGATGCGGCTCAAGCGGACTCCGTGGTCGCAGCCTTGGGATTGGAGTGAGCGTGCAGGCGTGCCGCCTGTCACGATTTCGCGCGGCGACACAGACGTTCACGTCGCGCATCTTCGCGGTGCCGATCACGCGGTGCAACCACTCTGAGGACCAACCCGCCCGGCCGCACGCGTCCCCCCGAGCGGCAGGCGACCCACGCAGGAAACTGCGCTGCGCGCTGGCCGCGCCGTTGTCGGAAACTATCGGGCATCGCGCGGATCGAACCGTGCTTGGCAACGGAGGACGGGCATGCGCCGAGGCGGGATCACGAGCTGGATCATGGGAGTGGCGCTGGCCGTGGCGATCGGCAGCGGCGGCGTGCGCGCGCAAGGGGTCGATTCCGACGCGAAGGAGCTGGATCGCGTGGTCGCCGCTGCCTGCCGCCACTCGGTCGTGCTGCTGGGCGAGGACATCGGCCACGGCGCCGGCCGGGCGCTGGATCTGAAACAGCGGCTGGTCGAGCGGCTGGTGGACGAGTGCGGCTTTTCGGCACTGCTGTTCGAGAGCCAGGTCTACGACTTCCTGCCGCTGGATCACGCCTATCGCTCGCGCCGCGCGACGCCGCAGCAGCTGGCCGCGGCGATCGGCGCGCCGTGGTCGAACGCGGCCGGCTTCG